>PMIJ01000092.1 GCA_003157015.1 Bacteroidales bacterium | reverse complement strand
ATACAATCTGTTTCTTTCTGCATATGTTTATATTATATAAAAAAATAATTGATTTTCTTCGTTTACCCCGCCCCAAGGGGAGCGAAGAAAATCAATTTACTCCCCCTGGGGATGGGGTAAATAAATTGATTTTCAAGCGATTTAGAATATGTCGATTAATATGATGAAAATATTTTTAATGACCGGCATCAAATTCCCTTGGGGTTATCGAGCCGGAATACAATACCTTTCCTCCAGTTCTCAATAGCTTTATCCCAGTAAGTGACAAGAGTTTCGCTGCGGCTGAGGTAAAAGTCATTATCGGAGAAAACATTTTCTCTTTTTCTAAAATTGAAGTACAGATAAGAATTTGTTACCGCAAATCTTCCTCCCCATTTTGATTTTATTACCGGCTTCTTATATCCCCAGGCCTCACCCTCAGACGTTTTATAGACTTTGTCGGGTGGTCCGTAAATAATGTATACCATTCCTCTTTCAGTCCGCCAACCCTCTTTATATGAGGTAAAATAGTAGTTAGAGTAAAGCACCCTGGTATAAAATATCCGGATAAGTTCACGTGCTTTATCTACATTCCCGCCGCATTTGATCCAGAAATCATCAAGCGCTGCCTTTGGTTTTACTGCCGATTTCAGATCTGCCATTTCATCCTGAGATGCAAGGAAGACCAATGGCTCTATCATCTTCTCGGGCGTTGTTACTCTTGGATATGTAGAACCAAGATTTAAAAAAGTGAATCCATCCTTAATATTTCTGTCGACAGAACATAAATATATGCCTTCTTTAGGGAACATGATAGGCAAGGAATCGGAATATGGGATTGCAACAACCTGCTGGGGGTCATAGTCGAGAGTTTTTTCGGGAAGAAGCATTGACGGCGGATCAGGCACCTCCCTGAAGGGTTTGTAGAAGGAGATGAACAGGCTGTCAATGTGCCCGCGTGAATAAAGCAGATTGATATATTCGTCAAGTCTGAGCACGGGACTGAAAAGTTCATTTTTATCGAAATGACTCTGAACCCTGAAATTGTACCTGTTGGTGTAGGATAAGGTATTAAACTGAACAAAATCCTGTGTAATCAGGAGTCTGAGCCTGTCAAGAATTTTTATTTCAGCCAGGTACTCCGTTCCCTTTTCAACTTTCAGAGGCATATTAAAAATATATTCCGATTTTCCTGTCTCTTTGACAATACTTAAATTTAATACAGCCGTATCTGCAATGGATCTGCCCTGGTTCATACTATAAAGCTTAACCGTTATTAAGACAGATGCCGTTGGAACACCCTGTGGGTTAGCTTCAGAGAAAAAGAGATCGCTTGATGCAAACATAACAGAAAGCGTCGATGCATCATCTGTTTGATTGATAACATTATATCGTGGGTTGATCGGACTTTTTGTAGGATTATAGAGATAGGACAGGTCTTTATAATCAACCGTCTTCTGAGTGGTTTTGCACGAATTGAATACTACGGCAACCAGAATACCTGATATCAGAAAACAAATGGTTGTTATGGAAAAACTCTTCTTCATGCCCAAATTTAGTATATTATTTGTTGTTACTTTTTTTCCATCCAATTCTTATTCTGCAAAGTTCCTTATTATCACTGGTTCTGAAAATTGAGTGACTATGGAAACTGCCGGTTTCATTTTCAACTGATGATTTTATTATGATCTCCTCATCGAACTTTGATTCTGCAAGATAGTTGATTTCAGCAGATTGAGGGTCATTGTTCATTATGAAATCAAGATCGTAACAATCACTTGCCCATTTAAGGTATCTTACATTGTTTGTGTGCAGGTTTACATCCAGGTCGCTGACCTTCACCCTGAATAACGGAGAGAGCCAGCCATTTTCCAATGCAGGTTCAATTTTTTCAGCATATCTGACAGGAGAGGTTTCAGCATGCAGCTCAGGGTTGTATTGAGAGAGTATCGAATCAGGCCTTTGTACCTTTTTGGTGGTCCGATCGAGGATAAGCCATGATGATGTTCCGGAGGCAATGTGAGTCCCATCAGGATATCTTACTTCATAATTTCTCAGGGCAAATAACTTATCTGTGCCATTTGGCCAGGTCTTAATTATAATTGAGTCTTCCCATAACGGCAACTTACTTATCTCAGCATAAATCCTTGAAAGTACCCAGAACCGATTGTCTCTCATCAGGTCATCCCTTCCGAATCCAAGTTTAATAGCATGGTCGGAGGCGATATCCTGCATATAGTTAAAGAGAGAATACAAATTAAGTTTACTGTTGGGTCCGGTTTCGTAAACATGCACCCTGTATTCTTTTTCAAACTGAAGCAGATCCATTTTTAATAATTATTTTGTAAAAACTCTTCAACCTCCTGACTGTATTGAGCCCAACGGTTCATCTCATCGTTCAGTTGTTCCTTAAGTTCCTGATATTTTTTGTAATCTATCTCATGAGCTTCAGAAGTATTTCCGGGCTCCATGAATGATTTGTCAACTGCAATAATCTCAGTTTCAATCTTCTCGATGGCAATTTCCGATTCCTCAAGCCTCTTTCTCAGTTTCCTCAGATTTCGTTCGTATTCTTTTTTCTCCAGGTATTTCTGCTTATTAGATGACATATTTTCCTGAACGAGTTCATTTTTGACTTTGTCTTTCTTCTCAATCTCCTTAAGGTTTTCAATCTTTTTCTTTCTCAGAAAATCATAGATTCCTCCGATGTTTTCTTTTATCTTGTTATGTCTGAATTCATAAACCTTACTCACAATCGCGTCAAGGAAATCCCTGTCGTGTGATACTACAATTAATGTGCCATCATATTTGATAAGGGCCTGTTTAAGTATATCTTTTGAACGCATATCAAGGTGATTCGTTGGTTCATCAAGAACAAGAAGGTTGGTCGGTTCAAGCAGCAGTTTTACCAGGGCAAGTCTCGCGCGTTCACCGCCGGAAAGGACTTTAACCTTTTTCTCGACGTCATCTCCCCTGAATAAAAATGCTCCAAGCATATCACGGATCTTTGTCCTGATATCGCCTTTTGCAATATCATCAATTGTCTGAAGCACCGTCCGGCTTTCATCAAGCAGAACATCCTGATTCTGTGCAAAATACCCGATTTTAACATTATGGCCGATCTTAAGAAAACCTGACCAATCGATTTCACCAATGATTATCTTCGATAATGTAGTTTTTCCTTCCCCATTGCGGCCGACAAACGCAACTTTCTCTCCTCTGGAGATTTTGAAATCAATTTTATTAAGTACTGTGAGTGCTCTGTATTTTTTTGTGAGATTTTCAGCCTCCACTACAACTGTTCCCGAACGTGGTGCCGGAGGAAACCGCAGGTTTATGGCACTTTTATCTTCTTCATCAACTTCCAGCCTTTCAACTTTATCGAGTTGTTTGATCTTCGACTGAACCTGAACTGCCTTTGTTGCTTTATACCTGAATCGTTCAATGAATTTTTCAGTGTCTTCAATCATTTTCTGCTGATTCCTGTAAGAGGCGATCTGTTGTTCCCTTCTTTCCTCCCTCAATATAAGATACTTCGACCAGGAGGCCTTGTAATCATAAATTTTGCCCAGGGAGATTTCAATTGTCCTTCTGGTTACATTATCAAGGAAGGCACGGTCGTGAGATACAAGTACCACAGCACCCGGGTACCCTGCAAGAAATGTTTCAAGCCATTGGATCGATTCAATATCGAGGTGGTTGGTAGGTTCATCAAGAAGAAAAAGAGAAGGTTTCCTCAGAAGGATCTTGGCCAGTTCAATACGCATTCTCCATCCACCGCTCAGCTCCATGGTTGGCCTGTCAAAATCTTTCCGTTCAAACCCAAGACCGAGAAGTGTTACCTCGGCTTCCGCCATATAGTTTGTCCCACCAAGCATCCTGTACCGCTCCTCAACTACCGTGAGATGATCGCAAAGTTTTAGATAATCGGCAGATTCATAATCCTCTCTTCTCGCAATTTCAGAACTGCAATATTCAATTTCTTCAGAAAGGCTTATGAGTTCTGAAAATGCAGTTATGGTTTCATTAATCACAGTGGTGGTGTCATCTACTTTCATCTGTTGTGGAAGATACCCGATTGTAACATCTTTTGACATATCAATCTGGCCTGAAGTCGGGCTCTGATTTCCTGAAATGATCTTCAGCAAAGTCGATTTTCCGGCACCATTCTTGCCTGCAAGACCGATCCTGTCCTGCTCATTTATCAGAAAGGAGATATTTGTTAGCAAATCGAAGCTGCCGAATGAAACCGAGATATCCTGAACCGAAACCATATAAACTTTTAAATGTCTGCAAATATAGAAAAAGTATGGCAGTCAAAAAAAGAGAAACAAAACCATCTGCCACCAAGGCGCGAAGGCGCAAAGTTACACCAAGGAGAACTTTTAATTAACTTAGTGAACCTTCGTGTCTTGGCGTCTTTGTGGCAATTTTATTTGTTCTGGTCATCAGGTTTATTGTTACTTCAGTTATATTTGTGCGGTTTAGGGAAAGGTAATAAATATTTGAAAGACAGAAAAGTGGGAAGAAGAAAGGAATTGCCTTTTTTGGAAAAGGTGAGAATCACTGATATCGGGTCAGAAGGGAATGCGCTCGCAAGGGTGGAAAATCTTGTAGTATTTGTTCCTATGCTCATCCCGGGTGATATTGTTGATATAAGGGTCATTAAAAAAAGGAAAAAGTATCTTGAAGGCTTAGTGGTAAAGTTTCACGAATACTCAGCTGACAGGATTGAACCAAGGTGCATCCATTTCGGAGTTTGCGGCGGCTGCAAGTGGCAGCATCTCCCGTATAATCTTCAGCTTAAGTATAAGCAAAAACAGGTGCTTGATAATCTGACCAGGATCGGGAAGATTGACCTTCCTGAAATCATGCCAATAATGGGCTCTTCTGAAATCTTTCTGTACAGGAATAAGCTGGAATACACATTTTCTGACAAAAGATGGCTCACAAAAGAGGAGGTGGACTCATCCTCTGACTTTGGAAAGGAAGATGCCCTTGGTTTTCACATTCCGGGGCTTTTTGATAAAGTTCTGGATATAAAAGAATGCCATCTTCAGCCTGAACCATCAAACTCAATTAAAAATGGTGTAAGACAGTATGCACATGAGCATAAACTGCAATTTTTTGATCTTCGCGAACAAAAGGGTTTTCTCAGGAATATCGTTATACGCAATTCACTGGATGGCAAGGTTATGGTCATAGTTGTTTTTTTTCACGATGATGTTGAGAAACGAACCGGTCTGCTTGATTTTCTTTCTTCTGAATTTCCGAAGATCACATCACTGATGTATGTTATTAATTCGAAAAGAAATGATTCTCTTAATGACCAGGATCCAATACTTTATAAGGGTGATAATCATTTGGTTGAGGAAATGGATGGGCTCAAATTCAGAATAGGACCAAAATCGTTCTACCAGACAAATACCCGGCAGGCATTGGAGCTTTACAGGATAGCCAGGGATTTTGCAGGCCTCACAGGCAAAGAAATAGTATATGATCTTTATTCCGGAACTGGAACTATAGCCAACTTCATTGCTGCGTCTGCTGCCCGGGTAATTGGCATTGAATATGTAGAGGAAGCTGTAGAGGATGCAAAAATTAATTCCGATATAAACGGTATAATTAATACATATTTCTTTGCCGGCGACATGAAAGATGTCCTTACTTCCTCATTCTTTGATTCTAACGGGAAACCTGATGTTATTATCACTGATCCTCCCAGAGCCGGAATGCACGAAGATGTAATAAAAATCATTTCCGCAGCTGCTCCTGATAAAATAGTATATATAAGTTGTAATCCTTCAACGCAATCGCGTGACATACAATTGTTTTCAGGCGATTATTTTGTTAAGGAAGTGCAACCTGTTGATATGTTTCCGCATACCCATCATGTTGAGAATGTAGTACTTCTTAAAAGAAGGGTTAGCTAAAATGTGCAAAAGCAGGTAGAACGGGATTAAAAATGATGTATATTTATTGCCCGTATTAATGAGAATCTCCTATGAGTGCCGAAAAGCAAGATAATTCTGATCTGCTTTCATTGATCCCCGAACAGGGTGCGAATGATCATACTGCCAGTCTCCGTTATGCACAGATGATACAACGTGCGTTGATGCCTAACCCGTCTATGCTTAAAGGAAGGCTTAAAGATTTTTTCATTCTTTTCCTTCCCCGTGACATTGTGAGCGGTGATTTTTATTATGCTTTCCGCACCAAACAGAAAATGTGCATTGCCGCAGGTGATTGTACCGGACATGGTGTTCCAGGGGCGCTTATGAGCATCCTTGGAATAAGTTTTCTGAATGAGATAATGCAATGCGACATTAGTTTAAATGCCAACAGGATACTTAACCTTATGCGCGAGAAAATAATGCAGGCGCTTCATCAGACTGGGAACTTCGGGGATACCCAGGATAGCATTGATATTGCTTTATGTATAATTGATAATACCACGGGGGTACTTCAATATTCAGGCGCTAACAGACCTCTTATCATGATACGAAACGGGGAACTAACTGAATACCGACCCAATAAAATGACACTTGGAGTTGCACCTGTAAAAGAGGCTTCTTTTACCAATACCTGCATAGAAACAAAAGCCGGTGATTCATTCTATCTTTTTTCAGATGGTTTCTCAGATCAGTTTGGTGAAATAACAGATAAGAAATTTAAGTATAAGCATTTTAAGCGTATAATTCACTCATTAGAAGAGCTTCCCATGTCGCAGCAGAAAAAAAATCTTGAAAGCGCATTTAATGAATGGAAAGGCAATGTCCAGCAGGTAGATGATGTCCTGGTTATTGGTTTTCAATTATAAATCATAGTGTAATGATGAAGCTTAAATCCTTCAGAATAAGGAATTTCAGGTCAATTGTTGATACCGGGTGGCAGAATATTTCACCCGATAATATTACATGCCTGATCGGCCAAAATGAATCAGGAAAGACATCAGTTCTGGAGGGATTGAAAGTTTTTTATACAGGAATTATCTCCGAAGATGTTCTCCGAAGCGACCTTTCTCTGCCTGAGGTCAGTTGCAGGTTCACTATTCCAAAGGGATGGCTGATTAAAATAACGGATAATCCCGGCACAGAATTAAAGGAATTGTTGTCAGGTCTGACACAGCTTGAACTGACAAGGAGCTGGATAGCGGATCTTTCGTCTGAAATATACATAAGCGGAGAAATCAGCCAGTATCTTGATTCCCTTGAAGATGCATGGAGGATCTACCTTAATGATGTTACAGTAAAGCTTGAAGAAGAGATGGTCTCTGTCGTTGATCAGGAAGCAGCATATTCAAAACTTGCAGAAGAAGAAAATGATCTCCGGCGGAAGCTATTGCCTGAGGAAGAGAAAAAACTCAGCTTCAGGTTGTTCCGAAAAAGACATTCAGAGGAAGAAAGCCCTAAGAACAATCATTTCCCTGGATTAAAAAACAAACTAAATCAGTTAAAAAGCCAGAAAACAGAGCTTAACGAAATCCTTTTAAAGAAGCAGCCGGTAAAAAGAGCCGGTGAAAAATGGAAAAAACTTCTGGACAGATGTCTGCAAATCGATGTTCACCTTAAGGAACTCTCACTGAAACTGGAAGAACGCCATCAGAGAATGACTCTTCTTATGCGACCTATTGAAGATGACGCTGATAATGAATGGAAAGAGGTTCTGTACGATTACCGGAAAACGAGATCAGAGAAAGAGATAAAAACTGCTGAGCTTGACAGCCATATAGCGTTTTCCGGATATATCATAGATGGTTTCACTGAGGAAGAGGCTGAGAATAAAGTGAATGAGGTTATTCAGTCATATAAATCACATTACAATAGTGCCATCCTGGGTAAGAGATATTTTGAGTACTGCCCTGTTTTTGAATTGTTTGAAGATTTCGGAAGTCTGCTGCCAAACAGGATTGACATGGAAGATATTGTCAGTGGTAATGAAAATGTTGAAGGTTATAAAGCTGCCAGAAATTTTCTTTCACTGGCCCAGCTCGACTATTCCTTTTTCCAGCAACCATCAAGTCGCATCCTGAAGCAGAAAATTGAAAACCTGAATAAAACCCTTACACATAATTTCCATGATTTCTGGCAGCAGTCGATAGGTAGAAACAATAAAATTCATATTCAGTTTGAGCTGGATCATTATAGTGCCTCCTATGAAGGGAAAGCGGGTAAACCATACCTTGAATTCTGGATCAAGGATGAAGGCGAAAGGCTTTATCCAAAGCAGCGAAGCAGGGGTGTCAGATGGTTTTTATCATTCTATATGGAATTAATGGCCTCAGCCAGTATTGTAGATAAACAAATGGTGCTGCTGGTCGATGAACCCGGAGTGAGCCTTCATGCAAGGGCTCAGGAGGATGTACTTAAGGTATTTGAGGTTATTAAAGATAAAATCCAGGTTATTTATACAACTCATTCCCCTCATCTTGTTGAGATTAACAAACTACATCGCGTTCTGGCAGTTCAGCGCGATGATCTTGACAGCATGAGAAGCACATCACGGATACTTGATCCATTGCAGTTAGCATCCGCCTCTCCTGATACTCTTACCCCGTTACAGAGCATTCTCGGGAATCCGATGGGAGGTGATGGATTTTCCTCTGAGAGAATAAACCTGATCGTAAATGATACCGGGTCATTCTATATGTTGAATGCAATTATCCTTCTTACCGGATTTAAGGGCAAGGTTTGCGTAATACCTTCTACCAATGTCTCTTCCATCCCGCTCTTATGTAATATAATGATGGGTTGGGGGATGGATTTTGCCGTATTGCTTTTTGAAAATGATGATGAGATAAAGATGGCTGATCTGCTGAAGAGCTCTGTCTTCAGAACGGATAACAAAAGCAAGGAAATTATAATAAGAATGCCCGGGGCTTTTTTAAATTCCGAAGACATCTTATCAACTCTTGACTTTAAAAACCATCTTCTGGAATCAAGAGAAGGAATTACGATACCGAATTCAGTATATATCAGAGAAAAGGAGCTTCCCAGGAATTTCTTATTGAGCAGATTTCTTGCAAATGTGAAAGAAGGAAAGATCAAAGTCACTGATTTTGACGAAGAGACTATCGAAAATTTCAAACTGATCACCAGTTTGCTGGCGGGCTTAAAATAAAATTTTGAATTATTTTGCACTTTATCCTTGTTTTCATACTTTTGTCGCGCCTTGTACGCCAGGCAGTATAATTTTTTGAAAAGATTGGTGAGTGGCTTAAACCATCCCCCAGTTGGCGGATAAACTGCTATAATACAAAAATGTTCTTAATTATATTGGAGAGATGGGTGAGTGGCTNNCCCCCTCTCTCCGCAAAGACTGAACAAACCCCGTGAACAGCGGGGTTGTTTATTTTACTGAAGACACGTTGAAAGCTTGCTTTCAAAAGTGGCAGAAGTGAAATAAACATAACCCGAAAGGGTTTGTTCTGGCTTTGCTGGGTGTCCCAATGAGGGATCGCCGAAGGCAATCCCTTATAGTTGATTAACTAGTCTTAAAAAGGTTCACAGTTTTCAGCAGCCTGAAAATAAATCTTAATTCCACTTTTTGACATTCATAATTAATTATTTTTATCGAAAGATTTCACGTTAATATTTTCCGTTTTATTTTTCTATTAATCGGTTTTCAATGAGAAAGTTATTCAAAATTATCCGCTATTTTATTTACATAGTCCTGGGTTTTATGCTCTGCCTTATTGTTTTTCTGTATGCCAGTTATAATAGCATGGAGAACAAGCAGACAAAACTGGATAAACAACTTGATGCCAGACTGAAGACTATCACAATCTCTGCAGATTCTGATAAAACACCGGCATGTGTTGAAATTCTGAACTTGCTGCCTGTACCTCAGAAAGTAAAATTCACCAGCGGATATTTTGTTTTTCCTTCGACAATCGTTTATTCAACTCCTGATTCATTGAAAGAGGAAGTTGAAGTTTTGCTGAAAATGCTTCCTGATGCTAAAACCAGGTTTTCCGGAATTGGGGATAATTTTCAGTTTAAATATTCAAAGAGATTACCGGTTCAGGGATATAATATGGATATAAAAGCTGACAAAGTAGTAATTGAGTACAGTGATAAGCAGGGTTTGTATTATGCTTTAGTCTCTCTAAAAGTACTCGCAAAGAACTACTCCGGCAAAATTCCGTGTGTATATATAGAAGATTCGCCGGATCTTGTCGTCAGGGGCCTTATGCTGGATATAAGCCGAGATAAAGTACCAACTAAAGAAACGCTGATGGGTATTTTACAATTACTTGCTGATCTGAAATATAATCATTTTGAGCTATATGTTGAAGGTTTCTCATTTGCTTATCCATCATTTAAAAACCTGTGGGAAGGAAAAGAAACCCCGGTAACAGGAGAAGAGATTCAGACACTGGATACTTTTTGCAGGGGCCATTTCATTGACTTTGTTCCTAATCAGAATTCACTCGGACATATGATGGCATGGCTGGCAACTGATCAGTTTAAAGACCTCGCTGAATGTCCGAGCGGTTACAAAATCATGGGCCTGATGAACATGAAAGGGACAATTGATCCGGTTGATCCGCGAAGCATCGGGCTTGTTACAAAAATGACCGATGACCTGTTACCCAATTTTACATCTCCTAACTTCAACGTAAATCTTGATGAGCCATTTGAGCTTGGAAAAGGGAAAAGCAAGGAAGCTTGCCAGCAAAAGGGTGAAGGCCAGGTGTATCTCGATTATGCTCTGAAAATGCATGATATGCTTGCCGGGAAAAACAGGAAGATGATGATGTGGGGTGATATTGTACTGAGGCATCCTGAGCTTATACCAAAAATTCCAAAAGACATCACCCTGCTTGACTGGGGTTATGAATCGGGCTATCCTTACGAAAAACATGGAGTGCTTCTGCAGAAATCAGGACTGAATTATATGGTATGTCCCGGCACAAGCAGCTGGACCTCTATTACAGGGCGTACCGACAATATGCTCGCAAATATTGAATTAGCTGTAAAAAGCGGAGTAAAATACGGTGCCATGGGAATGCTGCTTACCGATTGGGGAGATATGGGACACTGGCAATATTTGCCGGTAAGTTATGCAGGGTACACTGCCGGAGCCGCTTTTAGCTGGAACCGCAATAGCCGTGAAAATATGGATTTAAGCTCATTTCTGAATTCCTATGTATTTAGGGATAAAAGCTCCTTAATGGGCGATCTTGCACTGAACCTTGGGCGATATAATAAGTACGAAGAATTTCCTCTATTTAATATGACCACTACAATGTTATCACTGCAGTTAGGACTGCACGACAGGATTATGATCTCGGCAATTTTCGAAAAAGCGATAAAAGGCATAAGCGATTTAATGAAAGATATTGCACCGGAGATGATTTCTATCTTGAAAGAAAATTATGAAAACAGGCACTCTTTTGATTATGATGGCCTGAATAAATTCCTCGATTCAAAAGAAGTGTTGCTGACAAATGTCAAAATCAAATCGGCCGATAGCCTTCTTATCAGGGATGAATACCTTAATTCAATCAGACTCATCAGATTGGGGGCAGGACTGCAGAGTTATATTCATTTTCGCAGTAGTCTTGACCTTGCTCATGAGAAATCACAATTGAAATTTCTGAAGGAGCTTGGTACACAATATCTTAATGAAAACCGTCACCTATGGATGCTGCGCAATAAACCAGGGGGGTATGAAATAAGTGTAGCAGTATTGAACACCCTGATGCGTCAGGTTGATAATCGCCTGATTATGCTAGACAAGAATGCCATTAGAAGATCATTTAACAGATTTTTTGAAAAGGTCGGTACGGCAGGTGTGGTTTTTTATTTAAGGTCAACCTGATACAAACCATAATATGATTCCGCCAATCCTTTATTCCCGTTTGGATTTGGATTAAACTATATCAGATAGTTAGTATGAGGTTGATTAAATCAGGTTTCTGACATTTGACCTTCTTAAAATCCCTCATTACATTAATTTATAAAAGAAAAATTGAATTTATAAATTATTCATAATCAAGAGCTAAAAAATCAATGTTGTACTGTTGTTGAGTAGCAGGACATTGGGAAATTTTCATTGAGAAAGTGAAATTTACTACAACTTTTTCGCCCTGAGGTTGTTATTTAATTACTTTGATGAAAATGTCCCTGACTTATGAAAAAATTAATCCTGTTTTTTATTTCACAGGTTATTCTATTTCCCATATTTTCTCAACAGTCTGTAAAAGGGAAAATAACTGATGATAAGAATATTCCTGTTGTAGGTGCATCCGTACAGGTTAAGAATACATTGCGAGGCACCTTCAGCGATATTGAAGGAGCTTTTGTAATTGTTGCTTCTCCGAGTGACACTCTGGTAATTTCAATGTTAGGCATGGCCACTCAGAAGATTCCGGTTGCTGGCAATACGAACTTAAACGTAAAGTTACTCGAGGAAGCCAAGGAATTGGGCGAGGTCGTGGTAATTGGTTATGGTACTGTCAAGAAAAGCGATTTGACCGGATCGGTAGCATCAGTAAAATCAGTTGATCTTACAAAAATCACTTCCCTGAACCCTGAGCAATCACTACAGGGTAAGGTTGCAGGTGTTCAGGTTACAAGTACTTCCGGGGCACCCGGAGCGATACCAACTCTTCGCATCAGAGGTGTGGGCACTTTTGGCAACAGCTCTCCCATCTTTGTGGTCGATGGAGTGATTCTGGATGATATTTCATTTCTTAATTCGGAAGATATTGCCTCAATGGAAATTCTTAAAGATGCTTCAGCCACAGCAATTTATGGCTCAAGGGGAGCTAATGGTGTCATTCTGGTAACCACCAAGACCGGAAAAAGTGGTGAAGGAAAAGCCGTTTTTAGCTATTCAGGAGAATATAGTGTGCAGTTATTGGCAAAAAAAATAGATTTGCTTACCGGACCAGAATATGCTACCGTAGTTAATGAAATTACCCCGACATACAATAATGTCAATCTGGTCCCAAATACCGACTGGCAATCGCTTATTTTTCATCCAGCTTCCATACAGAGCCATCAGTTATCGGCTTCCGGTGCTACTCAAAACAATCAGTATTATGTAAGTATAGGTTATTTCAAACAGGAAGGGATAGTAGATAAGTCAAGTTATGAAAGAGTAACTTTCAAATTAAATAATACTTATTCCCTGACAAAGAATATTAAGGTGAGTAATTTTATAACAATTACTCCTTATAAGCAACAGAATGCACCTGATGTGACTTATTCAGCTTATCGTGCCCGGCCGGATCTTCTTCCATATAATCAGGACGGTAGTTTTGCTCAAGTATTTAATGTAGGAAATCCCCTGGCTGATCTGGCATATTCCAATAATTATAACAAAGGGGTTCGGGGAGTGGGCAATCTTTTTACAGAAGCTACGATATTGAAAGATTTTAAAGCCAAAACAAGCTTTGGACTGGATGCTGCCTATAACCAGGCAATAAGTTTTGCCCCGGAATATTTTGTTTCGCCTCAGCAACAAAATCTGTTGAACACGCTCACCAAAGGAAATAGCGACAATATCACATGGCTCTGGGAAAATACACTTTCTTACAATAAGCAATTTGGTGTTCATTCCATAGATATTGTGTCAGGTTATACCATGCAGAAAGCTACATCTGAGAATTTCGCAATGACAGGAAAAAACATAATCCGCACTTCACCGGATTTCTGGTACTTCAACCCTAATTATATATATGATCCCACAAATGGAGTTAATACTCTTGGTACAATTTCCAATGGAGTTGATCCCAATCAAAACTACTCAATGATCTCGTACCTTTTCCGGGCTAATTATACCTATAATTCAAAATATATTTTAACAGCTACTTTTCGTCGCGACGGATCATCCAAATTCAGTCCGGGTAACAGATACGGCAATTTCCCTTCCTTTGCTGCAGGATGGAATGTTTCCAAGGAGCACTTCATGGAAAATCTACCCTTTATTTCGAATTTAAAAGTGCGTGGGAGCTGGGGAATAATAGGAAATGATAAAATAGCTTATACCAATCAATATTCTCTGACTCAGAGTGTGGTAACAGTTCTTGGAAACCCACCATCAACAAATTCAGCTGTCACATATTCTGTTTCAGGTAACCCAAACCTGAAATGGGAAAGTACAACTCAGGGTGATGCCGGTTTGGAAATCGGCCTGTTCAAGAATAAACTCACAGGAGAATTCGACTATTATAATAGAGTCACCAGCAACATTCTGATCCCATTGTCCACACCCGACTACCTTGGAAACGGACAGGGTGCCAAAGTAGAATTCAATGCAGCTTCTGTTAAAAACACCGGCTTTGAAAGCAAGATTACCTGGAAAGACAAGATAGGACAGGTAGGTTACAGCATTACAGTTTTGGGATCAACCATTAAGAACACAGTATTAAAAGTAGGGGGAAGCAGTGGAATCGATTCAGTATTATACGGTGGATATCTGGCTAACGGGATCCCGGTTACCCAAAGCAGGGTAGGATTGCCTATCGGAGCTTTTTATGGATACAAAACCAATGGCATATTTCAGAGTATTGAGGATCTGAATGCTTATCCACATCTTTCTACAGCAGTTCCAGGCGACTTGCGGATTGTTGATGTGAACAACGACGGAAAGATAGATGGCAATGACCGTACATATATTGGATCTCCTATACCTAAATTCATTTTAGGACTTAATTTGGAAGCTGATTATAAAGGATTCGACTTTTCCGTTGATATCCAGGGAGTTTATGGCAATAAGATATTCAATGCCAAGGAGGTTGTCAGACCCGATCCTTACAACTGGGAAAAGCATGTTCTCGGAGCATGGACCGGACCCGGGACAAGCAACACAGAACCCATAGCTTCGTATGGAGGGAATAATTATTTGCCTTCAGACAAGTTTATTCAGGATGGATCATTTACCCGTCTTAGAAACGTAACTCTGGGTTATACGCTGCCATCAGCTTTAACCAGAAAGATAGCAGTTAGTCAGGTGCGGATCTATATAAAAGGCTCCAATATTTATACTCTTAGCAAGTTTACAGGTTATACACCTGAAATTGGAAGCTCCGATGTTCTTTCCAACGGGATTGATTACGGAACCTATCCGGTAACTTCGGTTTATTCCTTTGGCATTAACTTAACCTTCTGATTGTTATGAAAATAAATATTATTATATTGTTCTGTCTGTTCATACTGATATCAGGATGTACCGACTTTTTAAAGATTGATCCCCAGGGAGACCTTACTCAAGCTTCTTTCCCCACCTCTTCCACAGATGCCTTGCAGGCGACCAATGCCGTTTATGCAGCAGTAAGAAACTGGTATTATAATTCAGGTGGATACCCTATTCTGGATATTATGTCTGATGATGCATATAAAGGCAGCAATACCAATGACCAGTTAACCACTGTCGGAGCTTATGATAATTTCACTTTCAATACCACTGGTGATGGCTTGGATCGTTGGTGGGCCACATTATACCAGGGCATCAAATGGGCCAATGTGGTCATTGAAAAGGTATCAGTCGTTCCTATGGATACAACTTTAAGAAACCGTTATGTAGGTGAGGCAAGATTTCTGAGGGGACTCTTCTATTTCGATCTGGTCCGTGCCTGGGGAGGAGTGCCCGAAGTGACCACTCTTGATCCTTCATTGCACCTTGGCCGGGCAACAACCACAGAAATATATAGTCTCATAGTTTCAGACCTGCTTTATGCTGAAGCCAATCTGACAAAAAAGAGTGAACTAAGCTCCTCTGATCAGGGAAGGGCCACTTCGGGGGCGGCAGAAGCCTTGCTGGCAAAAGTTTACCTTTTTCAGAAAGATTTTGTTAATGCAGAATTATATGCTCTGAAAGTTATTCAATCAAACGAGTATTCTCTTGAGCCCCATTTCATTGACGCTAACGGGGTGAACGGTAATAATGGTGTCGAATCAATTTTCGAAGTAGGGGCACTGGGTGTAGAAGATTATGAAGGTGGAGGCGCTCAATATGCTAACACCCAGGGAGTTCGGGGGACGCCTAACAGGGGATGGGGATTCAACAGGCCTTCTGTTGATTTAAGGAAGTCTTTTGAACGGGGTGATCCCCGACTGAAAGGTACTATCATAGATCTGGGTGATACCATAGATGGTGTATATATAAAGGGAGATCCTGATCCAGCCAACGATCCTGTTATAGTACTGAATCAAAATGGTGATACTCTCAATATCCAGTGTTATAACAGAAAAGTGTGGACACCGGGAAACGATACCCCTACTCAATGGGCACACCATCGAAGGTTGATCCGATATGCCGATGTATTGCTAATGGCAGCTGAAGCCTTGAATGAAGATGGTAAAGCGGCAAATGCCCTTATTTATTTGAATCAGGTGAGAAATAGAGCCAGGGGTGGGAACAATTCGATATTGCCGGATGTTATTGTTACTGATCAAAGTTTGCTCAGGGATAAAATATTACTGGAACGTCGGCATGAACTTGCTTTGGAAGGAGAAAGGTTTTGGGATCTTGTCCGTACAGGAAATGCAGCCACGGTTCTTGGTCCTTTGGGATTTGTCCCCGGCAAAAACGAATTATTGCCTATCCATCAGAGTGAAATAGATATTTCACAAGGTTCTTTAACACAAAATCCTGATTATTAGTATGATTCAATCCCATTCGATATGTATAATTAAATAAATGACTATTATGAAAAGAAAGATTCTAATTCTTAGTGTTTTAATGATGATGACAACTGTTTTTCTAATAGACAGTTGCAAAAAAAGTAATCCTGCCCCTATTAACCTGGGGACATTGATGGTTGGCACTATTGATCTTAATGCCGCCACTGCTCCTACGAACGTACCCGTATTGCCCACCATTACTGCCACTTTTACTACTCCTGTTGATGCAACAACTGCAACAACCAGTAACATAACTCTTACGGAGGATTATAACAATGTTTCTGTCCCTTTGACTATCACAGTTGCGGCGACGGTTGTTACCATAACACCTACCGCAAATCTGGACAATGGTGCTCTATATAATCTCGCCATCTCGGCCGGGCTAAAGGCTTCCGATGGGCAGCTGCTCACAGCGACCAACCGTTCATTCACTACAGTGGGTTCATTTCTCCCAGCAGGAATGGTTGCCTATTGGAACTTTGACGGAAACGCCAATGACCAGACAGGAGCATATAACGCTGCAACAGGTGGTGTCACCGACATAACCTATGTAACAGGTCGTAATGCAGCTTCAGGTCAGGCAGCAAGCTTTAACGGAACCACATCTCTTATTGAGATTCCTGGTGGGGATGTATTGGAAAATTCCGCTGACTTCTCCATAAGTTTCTGGATGAAAGATGACACTACTGCAAAAAGGGATCAATTCGTACTGGGACTGGCCGGATGGTATGGGTTCCAATTTGAGTACAACAGTAATATATATGGTACAGGCGCTACTGCACAGATAGGCCAATGCAAACTGGCAGCACAATACAGCTATACAGGCGGAAGTACCTCACAGGATTTGTGGCTTGATGGCACAGGTGCTACAAAGGACAATGGTGGATGGCAGGGATGGACCTTCAGCAAAAACCTTGTCGCAAATAACGGAACAGGTGTCAATGGTCTGTTAGCTCAGCAATGGGCCCATGTTGTTTGTACCTATGACCATACTACCAAGATTGGTACCATGTATATAAATGGCCAGGAAATGAAGGCACAGGATTTTAATCTGTATCCTGTTCCGCTGTTAAATGCTACCGGTCTGAAATTTGCCGGGACTGCTGCCAATAATTCACTTGTTTTTGGATTTATCCAGGACAAGGTAAGTCCGACAATTCCTGATAGCTGGGCAGATTATACAGTACCTGCCAATGGCCATTTTAAAGGCCTATTGGATGACGTCGCCATCTATCATTCGGTTCTGACACCTGCTCTGATCACACTAATGTACAATTCAGGGAAACCATAATTAGTTTTGCAGTCAGTTGAAAAGGGAGGGCAAAATAGTCCTTCCTTTTCTTTTTATTTATTATCTTTTAGCTATGAAATATAAAATATTGCCGGTCTTCCTTTTCATATTCTTCATTTGCTTATTATCGTGTAAGAAGGATAACTCACAGAATAAAAATGCAGGAATGATCCAGCTGATAACCGTAAAGATTGGTAATTCCACACTCAGTTCCGGCAATATGTTAAAAAATGTACCCAATGATCAGCCCATCCAGTTAACATTCAACATTGCGGTAGATACCAGTTCCATAAAAAAGGTGATCAGCCTTCATGATTCAACCGGTACGGTGATCCATTTTACTTACTCTCCAGTAAACAATTCAACTGGTCTCATCCTGACACCGACTCCGATACTACTTTACTCCACAAATTATACACTGTCAATTTCCTCTGCATTGCATGGATTGAACGGGGAGACATTTCCGGGTATCCAGTTTAAATTTACCACCATAGCAGGCTCCATAGTGATTGATTCCATTACTCTTAATGGAAAATCTATGACAACTACTCCTTTACAAAACATTGACCCCAAAGCAATTAATATAAAAATAATTTTTTCTCAGGCTCTGGATCCTTCCAATTACAAATCATCATTTACATTTACGGGACCCTCATTAATCTATATGTTGTCAAGCGACAACAAAACCCTTACTGCAACTAATAGTGGCAAGGCTAAAGGCCTGACCAAATATTCATTATCCATTTCGTCTGCACTGACATCTGCCGGTGGATTTACCTTCACAGGTTTTTCATCATATTTTTTTACAGCGATCGATTCCACATATCAGTTCGCACAATTATCGGATGATGATCTTTTAACACTTGTACAACGACAAACCTTCAAATATTTCTGGGATTTCGGGCATCCTTCAAGTGGTATGGCCCGAGAACGCAATACCTCAGGCGATGTAGTAACAACAGGAGGCTCAGGATTTGGAATTATGGATATAATTGTGGCCATTAATAGAGGATTCATTACAAGAACCGATGGAATATCCAGACTGGATAAAATACTTGGCTTCCTGGAAACCTGTGATCGTTTTCATGGCGTCTGGCCTCATTGGTTAAATGGGGTTACCGGTAAAACGGTACCATTCAGCGCCCAGGACAACGGTGGAGATATAGTGGAAACCTCATATATGATTCAGGGACTTTTATGCATGAGACAATATCTTGATTCGACAGTCGTGGCAGAGAAAACAGAAATCGGCAGGATCAATAATTTATATAAATCTGTAGAATTTGACTGGTTTACGAATGGTCAAAATACCCTCTACTGGGAATGGTCGCCTAATTATGGATACAATCTGAAAGTTCAGGGCTACAATGAAACCCTGATCACTTACGTTTTGGCCGCATCTTCTCCTACACATACAATTACACAAGATGTTTATACAATGGGTTACGCGAATAATGGAGGAATAAAAAACGGGAGTAGTTATTACGGATATCTTTTGCCATTGGGTCAGGCCTATGGCGGACCTCTGTTTTTTACCCAATATTCATTTTTGGGTCTTGATCCGCGACACCTTAAAGATCAATACGCTGATTATTGGGAACAAAATGTAAATCAGTCTCTGATAAACTGGTACTATTGCCAGGCAAATCCCCAAAAATACCCTGGTTATGGTACTGGTATCTGGGGATTGACTGCTTCCGATAATCCAACCGGGTATAATGCACAATCTCCGACCAATGACCTTGGAGTGATCACACCAACAGCAGCCATATCATCTATTCCCTACACACCTTCTCAATCCCTTGATGCATTGAAAACTGATTACTATTTTCTTGGGGATCATCTCTGGGGCAATTATGGCTTTTACGATGCTTTTGACGTAACTGTTGGCTGGTGGGCAAACTCTACCCTGGCAATCGACCAGGGACCAATTATCTGTATGATTGAAAACTACAGAACAGGACTTCTATGGAATTTATTCATGTCAGCCCCAGAAGTACAAAACGGCCTGACAAAACTTGGCTTCACATATTGAAAAAATGAAAAACCTCAGAGTATATACACTGTTAGCTCTAATTATATTTGGTGTTAGCGGATGTGTCGGTAAGAGTGACAAAACAACTGGTAAATATAGTGCGTCAGAGTTTAAAAAGATATCAGATGATTCACTCCTCACGCTGGTTCAGTACAGAACCTTTCAATATTTCTGGAATGGAGCTGAACCTAATTCGGGAATGGCCCGTGAGCGATTTCATGTAGACGGAATTTATCCCGAGAATGACATGAATGTTGTTACAACAGGAGGAAGCGGGTTTGGTCTTATGGCAATACTGGCAGGTATTGAAAGAGGTTTTATTACCAGGGATGAAGCCATTAATCGTTATTTAAAGATATTGGATTTCCTTAGAAAAGCCGACAGGTTCCATGGAGCATGGCCTCACTGGTTGTATGGTGAAACTGGAAATGTGAAGCCATTCAGTAAGAAAGACGATGGAGCAGATATTGTGGAAACGGCTTACCTGGTCCAGGGATTATTGGCGGTACGTCAATATTTTATCAATGGATCAGACCAGGAAAAAGCACTTGCTGCCAGGATTGACACGCTATGGAAAGAAGTTGATTGGAATTGGTTTACAAAAGGTGGCGAACCTGTTATTTACTGGCACTGGTCACCTGATTATGGCTGGCAGATGAATAATCCGGTAAAAGGTTATAACGAATGCTTGATATTGTATGTACTTGCAGCATCTTCTCCGACTTTTCCTGTTTCTTCTGTAGTTTATCATAAGGGATGGGCAAGGGATGGCGCAATAAAAGAGGAACATGAAAAATATGGTTATGTATTATCATTGAACCATAATGGTTCACCAGAATTTGGTGGTCCATTATTTTGGACTCATTATTCTTACCTGGGATTAGATCCCAGACATCTTAAAGACTCGTATGCAGATTACTGGCACGAAAATATTAATCAGACCCTTATTAATTGGCAATGGTGTATCAGGAATCCTGACAAGTATGCAGGATATAGTGAAGATTGCTGGGGATTAAGTGCAAGTTATTCCGTTAATGGCTATGCAGCTCATAGCCCCGGGGAAAATAATGACCTTGGAGTTATTACTCCAACTGCCGCACTATCAGCTTTTCCATATACCCCGGAACAATCGATGGCTGCCTTGAAATATTTCTATTATGAACTTGGCAGCAAGATATGGGGTATTTATGGTTTTTATGATGCCTTCAGTGAACAGAAAAACTGGTACCCCGAACGATATCTTGCTATAGATCAGGGACCAGTGGTAATTATGATCGAAAACTACAGATCTGGTCTGATCTGGAATCTATTCATGTCAAGTCCGGAAATCAAAAATGGTCTTCAAAAACTGGGATTCAGCTACTGACCTGAAATCATATTGCACTACTTTACAAAGGTTTTTAAAAGATAATTTGTAAATTTAAAAGCTTTAAAGAACCTTGCATGGATTAACCAGATGTCAGTAACTCTGAAAAATATTTCCGGATTATGGATCACTGTTTTACTTTCTCTCTCCGGGATTTCCTTCCTCAATGCTTCATCTTTATCCAACGATCAAGATATTAAAAGGTTTATTTCCAGCCATGTTCCTGTTGAAAATCAAAACTGGGGAATCAGCCAGAATTCGGTAAACGGATTCATTTACTTTGCAAATTCTGAAGGATTGATAGAATTCAACGGAATCAGCTGCAGGCGTTTCAGCCTTCCATATGGACAAACAATTAGATCTGTGCATGTTTCCCGGGATGGGACCATATTTACCGGTTCTTTTGAGGAATTTGGTTATTGGAAGGATAGCCACAATGGCAACCTTATTTATCATTCTCTTTCTGCTAAAATGAGTATCGAGAAAAATGATGAGATATGGAAAATCTACGAAGATAAAGGCATCATTTACTTTCAATCATTCACAACAATTTATTCTTATAACGGAGCTGAAGTAAAACCCATAAAGGGGCCATCTATTTTATTATTTATGTTTCGAACCAGCAAAGGATTTATAACCCAGGGACTTGGGAGTGGTCTTTACTGGTTCAATGGAGACAAATTCAAATTTATTGAGGGGAGTGAACTCTTCAGCTGGAAAAAAGTGCATTCTATTATTGAAAAAGGTAATGATGAGTACTGGATTTGTACAGCAAATGACGGGATTTTTAGTTTTCACCGCGGAAAATTTATTTTTATGAATTCTGAAATATCTTCTTACCTGAAGTTACAAACCTGTAACGCCGGATTGTCCCTGAATGATTCGCTATTTGTTTTTGGCACCATACAGAATGGAGTTGTACTTAGTAACAGAGAAGGGGAAATAGTAAAGAAGTTTGATTATACCAATGGCCTGAATAACAATACAGTATTATCTCTCTACAAGGATCGTGATAACGGTTTATGGATCGGTTTGGATGAGGGAGCAAATTATTTTAATGTTTTTTCTCCCGGGGCTACCTTTACTAATTCTTCCGGCACATTGGGTACAATTTATACCACTATTCAAGATAAAGGGAAGTTGTACCTAGGCACAAACCATGGTTTGTTTGTAGCTACAATTAAAAATATGAATGAAGATTATAGCTTTTCGGATATTAAACTTATACCCGGAACCCAGGGGCAGGTCTGGACAATTGATCAGTACGATGACCAGATATTGTGTGGACATAACGATGGTACTTTTCTCCTTGATGGATCAGATGTAAGAAAGATATCAGATGTTACAGGAGGTTGGACCATAAAAAGATATAATGATCTTCTGATCGAGGGAACTTACACGGGTATCATTTTCTTCAAAAAAGATAATAAAGGCAGATGGACATTCAGGAACAGAATTAAAGGATTTATTGAGCCTACCAGAAACATCGAAGTTGATTATCTTGGATATATTTGGGCTTCACATCCTCAAAAAGGTATTTATAAAATTGAGTTGAATGAAGCGCTTGATTCAATTGTCAATTTAAAGTTTTTTAATAGCATTTCGGGAGTCCCAAGAAAAATAGCTATCCACAAAATTAATAATCAGATCATTTTTTCCACATCTGACTCTACTTATGCATTTAATTATGAAAAAGGAGAAATCATCCCGTTAGTAAAACTTAACCTCACTCTGGGAGATTTCCGGAGAGCATCTCAGATAATACCCTATCTGAAAAATAACTACTGGTTTGTCAATGGAAACAAAATTGCTTTATTTGAAATATCGAAAGATTTCGAGGCAGTAAAGAAACTGGAGCTTGTTCAGAAATCTTCTGATGTCCGCGAAAGAGAATTGCAGATCATTCAGCTGAGTGAAAAGAGTGTACTTATTCCAACCCGACAGGCTTTTATAGTTTATAATCTGGCACATTTGGGATTATCTTCATCTGCGTCGGATTTAAAAATCACCAACCTGGTTTTTCAGGGCAACAAAAAAAAGATTGAATTTTCGGTTGAACACAATGGTGAAATAAAGGTTCCATACAATACAAATAATCTTACAGTCCATTTCGCCAATCCGGGCCAGTTTTATATGGAGCAGAAGGAGTTTCAATATAAACTTTTAGAGATTGATGATGACTGGCACATTACAACACAGGATTATTTTTCATATCTAAACCTTGGTTATGGAACTTACAACCTTATTATCAGGTCAGATATAACAAGTAATTTCGATACGCTGGTATTTACTATTGAAAGACCATGGTATTTGGAATGGTACTCATATGTTTTATACAGCCTGATCCTGATGAGCGTTGTTGTTCTAAGTATAAGAATATTCAGGGTTGAACTCAGAAAGCAAAAGCAGCTTATTGAATTCGAAGTAAATAGAAACAGACTGGAGAGTGAACTGGATTACAAGAGTTATGAGTTGATGCTTACAATGAGATACCTTATACAAAAGAATGAAATTTTAACGGAATTACACGAACAGATTAATACTCTTCAGGAGCAATCTGCAAAATTTCCCGTGAAATTCATAAGGGAGATGGAAAGGATAATAAATCAAGGTCGCGATTCACAGACTGAAGAGTGGAAGAATGCAATGAATGTTCTGAAATTATCACAGCAGGGATTCTTTAAAAGGTTAAAAGAAAAGTATCCTAATCTGACACCTCATGATCTGAGACTGAGCTCATACCTGAGAATGAACTTTACTACGAAAGAAATTGCCAAACTTTTAAATATCTCAGGCAGGGCAGTCGAAATAAGCAGGTACCGGTTAAGGCGGAAACTAAGCCTTGGTCATGATAAGAATCTCACGGAGTTTCTTATTAAAGAATCTGAAAGTGAAGAGTAAATAGAACCTGTACATGTCATGCGGTGAAATACAAAGCGGATTGGAACCTCTTGGTTTTACTTTGGAATGAAAAGTAACATAAGTAATTAGAAATAGCCAAACAGTTACAAAATAATGTGTTTTACGACATATTTTTTACCGGAAACCAAGATTATTTCATTTTTATATTGTAATGTTCTATAATTTTAATATATTTGCACCGTAATTTTTAAACGAAAACGATTAAACTAAATAGATCGGAAGTTGTTAAATAAACAAAGTATTAAAAAGGTTAGAAAAATGAAGAACAAAGTTTTAATGGGATTAGCCGCTATCGCAATGGTTGCTTTCCTTTCTAGTTGTGGAAAAGTTCCACAGGCAAAAGTTGATGCTACTAACGCAGCAATCGCAGCTGCACAGACTGCTGAAGCAGCTGTTTATGTACCTGCTGAACTTTCAGCTGTACAGGATTCTATGAAATCTATTAATGCTGCAATTGAAGTTCAGAAATCAAAATTATTCAAGAAATTTGGTCCTATTGAACTCAAATTGGATGCTACTTTAGCCGCAGCCAATAAAACAGCAACTGATGCTGTAGCTAAAAAAGAAGAAGTTAAGAAAGATGTTGAAACTTCCCTGGCAGCTGTAAAAGCTGTTATTGAAGAAAACAAAACTCTTATTACAAAAGCTCCTAGAGGTAAAGAAGGCGCAGCTGTTCTTGAGCAGATTAAAACCGAAATGACTACTATCGATGCAACTGTAGCAGAAGCTCAGGGTTTGTACGACAAAGGTTCATACATGGATGCTCAGAATAAAGTTAAAGCAGCCAACGCAAGTGCAACAGGTATCAATACTGAATTAAAAGATGCTATTGCGAAAGTACACGGAGGAAAAGCAGCATCAGCAGCTAAACCAGCAGTTAAGCCAGCAGCTAAACCTGCAGCAGCACCGGCACCAAAGAAAAAATAATTAATAAGTATTAACTTATTTATATAAAATCCCCGGGAAATTTCCGGGGTTTTTTTTAAAATCGTCACAGGTTTACATGAGAAAGAGTTGGAGAGATGTGCTGATTTTTTCTGCTATTGCAGTTTCTATACCGTTAGTAATCTTATTATTGGTCCGTTTTACACCTAAGCCACCTTCAGGTGAAATGGAACGTGCCAGGGAAATTCTTTCTAAGGCAGGAACTAACAAAGCAGATACATATTCAAAAAAGCTATTTACCGAGGCAAAGATCTTTTATGATTCAGCAATGGTAAACTGGAAGAAAGAAAACAATAGATTTATCTATTTCAGGCATTATGATAAGGTTGTAATGTTTGCTGATCTGTCAGCCAAAAAAGCAAGCCTTGCCGCTGATAATTCAATAGCCAGTTCATCGAACCTTAAAATAATACTGAAACAAAAGATTGACTCACTTGATGTTCTGGTATCTCAGATTGATGACCTTTTCACCACTTATCCGTTAACTTCTGAAATACGGAACCGCATTTCAAAAGGAAAGGTATTATTAAATGAGGCCGAGATAATCTATGATAAGGGACAGTATTTACAAGCGAACAGGAAACTGACTGATTCAGAGTATCTTCTCACAGAATCCTACGAAAATGCATCATCAAATCTGAAAAATTATTTCAAATCATATTCTGTCTGGAAAAAATGGGCTGATAAGACTGTAAATGAATCCAGAAAAAATCGCGATTATTCAATAATTATTGATAAATTTTCACGAAAATGTTTTATTTATCTTGAAGGTGTCAGAAAATATGAATTTGAAGCGGAATTAGGAAAAAACTGGGTCGGGGACAAGAGAGAAAGAGGGGATAAGGCGACTCCTGAAGGAATGTATAAAATATCCCAAAAATTTGACGGAGGTAAAACCAAATATTACAAAGCGCTGTTACTCGATTATCCCAATGAAGAAGACAGAGCAAAATTCAGATCTGAAATTGAACATGGATCTCTTCCTGTATCGGCTAAAATTGGCGGATTGATTGAAATTCATGGAAACGGAGGTAAAGGCATAGACTGGACTGAAGGATGTATCGCTCTTACTGATAGAGAGATGGATGTTGTTTTTAAGATTGCAAAGGTAGGTACTCCTGTTACAATCATTGGATCAATGGTCGAATTGAAAGATATTGTGGACAAGTAAATTATCTGATATGGAAGACGAGGAGATAGTAAAAAACAGTACTGAGTCTGAGAATGGATATCCGGCAACAGAAGCCAATAAAAGTAAAAATGAAATTCCTGTCCAGACTGAAAGCGGTGTTGAAAAAAAAGATATTTCAAAGAAGCCTCTCTTCATTATTTTACGTTCATTGCTTATATTCATTTGCACAGTTCTGGTAACTCTCGCCCTGGTTCTTTTTATTCTGTATATGGTTCCGGTTCTTGAGGAAATTTCACTCCAACATAAAACAGAGTCTGCAATTAATCAGGAATTGAAAAGGGATCTTATTTATAAAAAGCAGATGGGCCTTCTGACTAAAGATATACAGCGTCTTTCGTTGAGATTTAATGCCTACACATCGGGACAATCATATATTGTCATAAACACCACTGAAAACAGGTTCGCCCTATATACTAACAAAAAGCTGATAAGAGAAGGCTTCTGCAGTTCAGGAAGCTACACAATGCTTCAGACAGCCGGAAATAAAAAGTGGATCTTCAAAACGCCCAAAGGAAAATACTGGGTCCATGGAAAAATAACCAATCCCGTATGGAAACGACCCGACTGGTCATTCGTGGAAGAAGGTTCACCGATACCCTCTGCAAATGCTGATTCGCGTTTTGAATATGGTGTTTTAGGAGATTATGCTCTTATTTTGGGAGACGGATACATGATACATGGAACTATTTATAAGCGTTTTCTTGGTATGCCGGTTACACATGGTTGTGTGAGGTTGAACGATGATGATCTGAAGGTGATCTACAATACACTAAATATTGGTTCAAAAGTATATATTTACTGATCTGCCAGATAAAATGGAAACCAAAGACAGTAAAATACGGCATTTTGGAAAAATCACTTTCAGAGTGCTGATAAGTATTCTATCAGTCTTCATTATCTATTATTCCATAATGTCAATGCTCTCTCCTGTCAGGAAAATGGAAGAGATAAAAAAGGAATTCGGTGCTAAGGTCAATGATAAAAACGGTGTTGACAGGCAAGTAGTGAATGATTCATCTTATCTTAAGTTTTTGAAAGAAAAGGCATTTCTTCAATCAAGGATACTGATGGCTGAATCAGATTCAATTTACCTTATTATTAACCTGGAAGACAGCACCACCAATATTGAAATAAGCGGTGTAGTCGTTTATAAATCAAAGATAAGAGGTTTTAAGAGCAGTAAGATTTTGCGGACTGACAACGATAATGCAATACTGTCAATGCTCTCAACTCCTTTTACCATTTTACATGCATATGCTACAATAAAGAAGGACCCGGTAATGATCAAAATGGCACCTAAAGATACATCTGAATATAAACCTGATGTTATGCCCGATACATCTATTACTGAACCGGTTAATTATATTCTCGAAATGAACAGGGGAATAAGAATCTATGTCTACCAGGAAGAGAACATGAAATTCAGTGACAGGATCAACCAACTAAGTTTCGATCTGCAGGATAGGCTTAGAGATACATGGAGTGCACTAAAAAGAGTTGCTGTATTTAAAATTCCTGAATATCACCCATTTATAAAAATCAGATTGCCACGTACCGATGCAAAGATTATTTACAGGGCTATTCCAAAGAATGGTCAGATTGCAGTTTTTAACTAGCAAATCAAACTGTATCTTAGTCTTTGTTAAAATATTATAGTTTATCTTTATATTATTAATAATTTAATTTATGACGTTATGAAGAAAACTGTAGTTTCATTTATCCTGTTTTCCGGATTTTTATTAATCAGTCTCTTTCTATTTAATATTCCGGTTTCAGCCCAGGACGTATCAAAAACAAATGCATCGATACCGGAGGATGTGAATAAAATAGTCTCTGTTTCATGTACTCCCTGTCATACAAGCCAGGGTGGCTTAATGTCCAAAACTAAATTGAATTTTACAGAGTGGACAAACTATTCACCTGAAAAGCAGAAGGAAAGAGCAGCTAAAATGTATTCAGAAATTAATAAAGGTGCTATGCCGCCTAAAGCTGCCAGAGAAAAAAGACCAGATCTTATCCCCACTAATGATCAGGCTGACATTATTAAAAAATGGTCTGAGTCATTGACTGCCGGCAACAAGTAGCAGTTTCCCTGATATTAATTTTTTTATATACTGTTGCTTGTACGAACTATTTCAGATACTTTAATATTCTGGATTGGATGGAGTTTTTTCTGAAACTTTCATTAATTATCAAAAAATAATGTAGGTTTGAAGAAGACTCTTTTATTTAATTGTTGAGTTCATGGGCAGATTTACCGGTGTTATTGGGATAATTATTATTCTTGGACTTGCATTCCTATGGTCGAATAACAGGAAAAAAATAAATTACCGTCTCGTCATCACAGGTCTTATTCTGCAGATTGTTCTTGCAATCTTTATTCTTAAGGTTCCTATAGGTCAGGAAATTTTTTTCTGGATGGGGAAGGCCATAAATAAACTGCTTGATTTTTCAAAAGCCGGTGGGCTTTTTGTATTCGGAGATCTTACAAAAGTGACCCAGATACTTCCCGAAGGTATTGTGAAAAGCGGTATTTTTCTCTTCATCTTACTACCCACGATTATATTTGTTTGTGTTCTGGTCGCAATAGCGTATCATATAGGATTGATGCAGAGAGTAATAGCCGTTATAGCACGCTTTGTTCACTGGGCAATGAGGGTGAGCGGGAGCGAAGCATTATCGAATGTTGCCAGTGCATTTGTAGGGCAGGTTGAAGCTCAGATTATGATCCGGCCTTATCTTTCAGGAATGACAATGTCAGAACTGCTTGCCTCCATGACAGGAAGCATGGCTTGTATTGCAGGGGGAGTAATGGCTGTCTATATATCAATGGGTGTGCCGGCATCATACCTCCTGGCCGCCAGCCTGATGGCAGCGCCTGGTGCACTTGTCATTGCTAAAATAGTCTTTCCAGAGACGGAAGAGTCAGAAACACAAGGAGTAGTTAAACTTGAGGTGAAAAAAGAACATTCAAACATTATGGATGCGATATCCCACGGGGCAAGTGACGGCATGAAAATCTCAATTAATGTCATAGCTATGCTCATCGGGGTTATTGCCCTTATAGCGCTTATTGATGCTCTCCTTGGCTATTTCGGACATTTTCTTTCATGGACCGGGTTATCACTCAATGCATTGGGACTGAATGTCGATAACCTTCGCCTGAAAGATGTTGTTGGAGCTTTTTTCAGTCTGTTTGCCGTAGTAATGGGAGTCCCTCCCTCTGAATCATTACATGTAGGTTCCCTGATGGGTACAAAAATGGTAATTAACGAATTTGTTGCCTATTCCGACCTGACTCCGATGATACATCAGGGACTTTTAAGTGCAAAATCAGTGGTAATTGCAAGTTTTGCCCTTTGCGGATTTGCAAATTTCAGTTCAATAGCAATTCAGCTTGGTGGAATAGGTGTACTTGTTCCGAATCGAAAAGCAGACCTTGCAAAACTCGGCTTTAAGGCTATGCTCTGTGGAACTATGGCTTCGTATATTTCAGCTTCACTGGCCGGAATACTACTCTAGAAAATAATGTAGATTGATTTGTTCAGATTTCTTTTGACCACAGATTTACACAAAGTTTTTCACTGAGTTACACTGCTTAATTTTTTTCAGGATATAGTTCCTTATAAACTCCATGTTACTCGTGTTTAACTCCGTGATACTCCGTGGTTAATAGATTTGAAACTGAATTATATGTATTTTTGATCTTCTTTTTTTTATTGATAATCAGGAGATAAATATTTACTACTTTTGGAATCCTGTATTTAAGGAGAGATGGCAGAGTGGTCGAATGCGGCGGTCTCGAAAACCGTTGTTCGCCTTCCGGCGAACCGGGGGTTCGAATCCCCCTCTCTCCGCAAACTTAGATTATCATATAACAGCGAAGTTCATTTTTTAAGCAACTTAATTGAGTACCTGACCGGGGTTGAATCAATGATCCAAACTGTAACGTGAACTGTTAATTCTTTAACTTTCTTTTGATTCCATATCTGAATATCCTTATTTTGTAATCTGACAGGTGCGAATTAATTAACTTTTAAGTTTCTTATTATGAAAAATTTATTAAAAATTATTTTTATATGCGGAATTATAAGTCTTATCATGGCAGGATGTAAAAACAAGCCTGTGGCTGTATCTGATAAAAGCAATCCATTCTTTTCAGAATATAATACTCCTTTTGGAGTACCTACGTTTGATAAGATAATGGCAAAACATTATATGCCTGCTTTTATAAAGGGAATGGCTGAAGGCACGGAAGAAATTAGAAGTCTTTCTAATAGTAAAAGTATACCGACATTTCAGAATACAATAGAAGCTTTGGATAAGTCAGGAGAGATACTCAGCAAAGTGTCATTTGTGTTTTTCTCTCAGTCTTCTGCAAATACAAATGATTCAATTCAAAAGACCGAAGTGGAAGTCTCCCCTTTACTTTCAGCATATCATGATGAAATACTGCTTGATTCTGCACTTTTCTCAAGGGTAAAATATCTATATGACAGGAAAGCAAAACTGTCTCTTACATCCGAACAGGAATTTTTGCTTAAAAACCTTTATAAAAATTTCGTACGCAACGGGGCTCTTCTTAAAGGTGCAGATAAAGATACCCTCAAGAAGCTGAATGAAAAAATATCCGTACTGTCGGTAAAATTCGGTCAGAATGTCCTGGCAGAGACAAATAAATTCAGATTGGTTATTGATAATGAAGCTGATTTAAAAGGTCTGCCTCAGAACGTAATAAATGGAGCGGCCAGTCTTGCTAAAAAAGACAGCCTGGAAGGTAAATGGGTATTTACAACCCAGAAACCAAGCATGCTTCCCTTCCTGACTTACGATGAAAATCGTGGTTTACGGAAAAAAATATATGATGCCTATCTGACAAGGGGAAATCATAATGATAATCTTGACAACAAAAAAGTTCTTGAAGATCTGGTTGCACTACGGGCAAAAAAGGCAAAGCTTCTCGGGTTTAAGACGCACGCTGACCTGAGTCTTGATAATAGAATGGCTAAAACTCCTGCAAATGTGTATGCATTGCTTAATCAGCTTTGGACGCCCGCGTTGAAAGTTGCCGGAGAAGAACTTAAACAGATGCAAACAATTGCTGACAGGGAAGGAGTAAAATACAAAATTGAACCTTCTGACTGGTGGTACTTCGCAGAAAAATTGCGTAAAGAAAAATATAGTCTGGATGATAATGAACTGAGGCCTTATTTTAAACTCGATAATGTAAGAGAAGGAGCATTCTCGGTTGCAAACAAATTATATGGAATTACATTTACGCCGATTACTGCAATTCCGCTTCCCCATCCCGACGCAAAGGCATTTGAGGTTAAGGAAGCCGATGGGCGCCCCCTGGGCGTTCTTTACATGGATTTCTTCACCAGAACAAGCAAAGTTCAGGGAGCATGGTGCGGAGAATATCGCGATCACAAATGGCTCGATGGGAAGGAGATCAACCCTGTTGTGACGATTGTGTGTAACTTCAATAATCCCGTCAATGAAGTTCCTTCATTACTTAGTATAGATGATGTACGAACCCTTTTCCATGAATTCGGACATGGACTTCAGTCTTTGTTCTCCATAAATAAATACAGCACAACAAACACTGCACAGGATATAGTTGAGCTTCCTTCACAGATAATGGAGCATTGGGCAACCGAGCCGGAGGTATTGAAAATATATGCTAAGAATTACAAAACCGGTGAAATTATCCCTGACTCTCTGATAAATAAGATTAAAAACAGCAAGTTTTTTAACACCGGGTTTGATAATGTGGAACTGCTTGCAGCTTCTCTGCTCGATATGGACTACCATACTCTTGAAGCTCCAGTAAATATAGATGTTGAAAAGTTCGAAAAAGAACATCTTCAGAAGATGGGTCTCATAAAAGAAATAGAACCTAGATACAGAAGTACTTATTTTCTGCATATTGCCAGTGACGGATATGATGCAGGTTACTATTGCTATACATGGGCAGCAGTGCTTGACAATGATGCCTTCGCAGCCTTTAAAGAGAAGGGCATTTTTGACAAAACAACAGCTGAATCGTTCCGTAAAAACATACTTGCTCCTATGGGAATAACTGATGCCGAACAAAGCTTTATAAGCTTCAGAGGCAGGAAACCTGATATTGAACCACTGCTTAAAAACAGGGGGCTGATGAACTAAAATGCACCGGTGATATCTTCGAGACTTACACCAAGTACTTTACGTGCTACTTTGTCAAGTTCCTGTGCTTCACCAGTTAAATGCAGAGTATATTGTATATGACTGAGACTTTCTCCAGGCTTGAGATCAGCAGCCGGAGAGGAGGTCTCAAGTTCATAAAATGGACCCATCTGGGATCCGTCTGCCAGAGGTCCGTCATTATAGGAATTGAGAGCATCTCCCGAGAAAGGATTCTCCTGAATCTGCCAGGATGAGTTAACATAATCCTTTTTTCCATCCGGCAAACGGCAGATAAGAAGTGTCAGAATCCTGTTGTCTGAATCAAAACTTCCCATAACTCCTGTTGCTCTCAGCGGAGGAATGCCTATTTTCCCACGGTTTTTCCCATCAGCTTTAAAGAAGATATGATCATCTGAAACCTTCAGACGGTCACCGGATATCTTGCCAAAGTAATTATCATTGACTTTTGGACCAATTATTTGTTCGTCACCGGGTTTAACAGGGATTACAATGATTACAGAAGGAGAAGGATTAAACATTCCAAGCATCCATATTGATAAAAGACCTGTCTTCCTTTCCCATATCACCTCTCCTTTATTAATTAATTTATTTTCAGAACGATATACAACACATTTAATGCTTTTAAGGTCTACATGGATAAGATTATGTATCTCTTTTTCAGACAGCAGTGTGATCTCTCTTTCAATCCGTAATTTTAATACTGTTCCACTATAATTCTCAGTACTTATGTCATTTCCAAACAAAGCTGATGAATCAGTCGATGAAATTAGTTGAAATGGTGTAGTATCCAGGAATGCAGGTGTTTGCCAGTTATCATAAACAAAAGATTTTCCCTTGCTGAAGAAAATGGAAAACTGTCCACCCTCAGGGCCGAGCCATAACCTTTCCTCCCCTCCAAAAGGATTAATATGGGGTACTAATTTGCCAGAGGCTATCAGGTTCCTGTTTATCCATCCGAAACTAAAACCATGATCACCTTCTGCCGTGCTGGTCATTACACGTGCCTGCCATGAAGGAACAATGGTTATCGCAGAGTTTGCGTTCCTGAGTTCAATAATGTTTGTATATTTTTTAAGAAAATCCCTGTTATATCCATACTGTTTAGTGCTGTCGGGTGTCATTGCTTTATCTATTATGTTTTTGTTTTTCAATTGATTATTGTCTGTAAATGATGTAAGTACCAGAGAGGCGATGAGCAAATAAGTTATTTTTTTCATTTTTTATAAGTCATTTCGGGTTATTAGGACTTTTGATGATTATCGGAGAAAAGTTTCATGATATCTGAAAGTAGTCACTAAGATATTGATAATCGTTCTATTTTTGCAAATATCCGGTGATTATGATTAAGACTGGCCTTTGTGGTCTGACTGCAGATGAAATCTATGATCTTATTGAACCCATGGGTTACTTATACCTTCATGCAGTTTCAATATCAAACAGTATATATAAAAAGAGCATTTCCGACATTCATGAGTTTCAGAAGATCCCGCTCAAGCTAAAAGAAAAGCTTGTTGAATTTGCTTCAAGTGGAATCTATTTTCCTCTGAATCTTGAAGTTTCAGCAGATGAATCTGTTAAATACCTGTTCAGGACAGAAGACGGGAAAGAGTTCGAAACGATTTATATCCCCGATGATAAGAGAAATACGGTCTGCGTTTCAACTCAATCGGGTTGCAGAATGGGATGTTCATTCTGCGTTACAGGCAGGTATGGCTTCCGTGGAAATCTTACTGCAGGGGAGATTGTGAATCAGATAATAGCCCTTCCAGATGCAGACAAGGTCACTCATGTGGTATTTATGGGTATGGGTGAGCCGATGGATAACCTTGAAAACGTTATTAAAGCCTGCAAAATAATCACAGCCGAATGGGGAATTGCTATCAGTTCAAGAAATGTAACTGTTTCAACGGTGGGTATAATTCCCGCTGTAGATCAATTCTTGAAGAGATCTGATTGCAATCTTACTTTAAGTCTCTACTCTCCGTTCCCTGAAGAAAGAAGAGAAATTGTGCCGGCTGAAACTCAATACCCGGTTCAAGGGATTATTGACACCATGAAGAATTTCCGCATTAAAAAAGGGAGGAGATTAAGCGTGGCATATATTATGATAAAAGATATAAATGACACTGATAATCATCTTAAAGGACTCATCTCAATTCTGCAGGGTTCACAAATAAGGGTTAATCTGCTTTCGTATCATCCGGATAGGAATGACAAAAAGTGCTCCTCTTCAGCCGAAAGGATGCATTTTTTCAAACATAATCTTATTGTTTCAGGAATCTCTGCTTCGATAAGAAAATCGCGCGGAACAGATATATCAGCAGCCTGCGGGCTTCTTGCATCAGGATTAAAACTGTAGAGACAGGTCTGAGACCTGTCTCTACAAATAAAATTATTCTTGTTCTTCGCTAATTAGCTGTAACATAAGCTCATCTATATATCCACTTGAGGTAAGTACCCAGTCTTTTTTAATCCCCGACTCTGTAAACCCCATCTTTTTAAATAAATCTAAGCTTTCTTTATTATTTGAAAGGATATTACAGTACAACTGATGAAGCTGGAGGGTTTCAAAACAGTACTTTATTAAACAAGTCAGAGACATAAAGCCATACCCCTTTCTTCTATATGCTTCATTGGCAATGAGAATCCCGATTCCGGCTCTTTTGTGAAATGAATCAAACTCAAAAATATCTATTGTTCCGATTGCAATTTTGTCCTCAATAAGTTCGATCATGAAACGCAGCTGCCCTGTTTCATAAATGCTCTTATGAGAATTCTCAATATACCGCTTGAGTGTATATTTTGAAAAAGGGGAGGATGTATTACTAATTAACCAGTAGTTATCATCATTCTCCCATTTGTAAAGAAGTTCCAGATCCTCGGGCTCAAGGGCCCTGAGTATAATATTTTTATATTTCATAATAAGAGAGTATTTACTGACTATTTATCAGTAATCGAATTAAGGTCTCTTATAAATGCATTTGTGAATCCTGAATCCTGCATTCGAATGAGTTCGGCTTTAGCTTTTGAAAATGAGCTGAAGTTTCCGTGTACGTAACGGTAATAACCGTCATTAGAGTATATTTCACTTACTCCTTCAACCCCTTTGAATTGATTCATACTTAGTTGTACTTTTGAAGCTTTAAGCTGGATTGTGTAGATCTTTTCAGCTGCATTCTCTCCGCTAATTGGTTCGTTTTTGTACAACGAATCCGCTGAAGCATTAATTTCATATTGGTTTACCACGTAGGCATCCTTAAACCCATTCTCTTTAGCATAAACAAGATACTGTAATGCGTCATTCCTGTTGTAAAACAGACTAAGGATATAAAATGAAACAGAGTCTTTCTTTACCGGTCTGATAAAATACATTTCATTCATCTTCAGAGCCCTGAAATAGTCGGGAGCAAGAGCATGAGAGGTCTTTATCAGAACTATGCTGTATTTCATCGAGAATGGCTGCCTGAGATATTCAGGGATAAACGTCTCCTGATGAATAACAATGCCGGTTTTAGGATCAACGATCCCGAATGCCACTCTCCTGTTATACCTTCTTCCTTCGGGATTATCAGAACCGTCGGGATTAGTATTCAGAGCCTCGAATTCTGATTTCCCGAATGCTTTCGTTGTAAATCGGGAAGACACAATTCCTGACCTGGTAAGGTAGTTGATCACTTCCTGTACCCTGTTATAGGCGAGTTTTCTGTTATATTCATCGGTGCCTTTTGAATCGGTATATCCGGCAACTTCGATTTTTAACTGCGGGTAACGGATGAGTATGGATTTTAGAATTTCCAATGTTGATATTGACTCACTGGTTAACTTATAGCTGTCAAAATCAAACAACAGATTTTTAATTGTAAGGAATTCTCCCCTGGATACTTTATCTGGTACCAGTGAGGAGTTGAGAGCGATATAATTGCCTGAGTTCGTTGAAGGAATACTGAGGTTTATTGTATCTGTTTTATATCCGATGTGGTTTACGAACAATTGATAGTCCCCTGGTTTTATTTCAAATTTAAATGAAGCCGTATCAGACAGCGATCGCTGTTGTGTCTGATTTTCTTCTTTTTGTTCCTTCTTTACATTTACATTCACGTTAATTGTATCGGTTTTCTTTTTACTGATTCTGCTTATCAGGATCTTAAATTTGCCAGGCTTCATCTCATACCTGAATGAGGCTGAATCATTAACCGATATATTCTTAAGAAGAGATCCGGTTTTCTGATCAAAAAGCTGGATGCGCATTTGAACCGGATCGACAGGCATCCCATCCTGAAGAGAAACCAACCCGTTTGCAGAAATAGTTTTGTCGGCATTTTCCTTCTCCGAGATTGAATAGATATTACGGGAGTTGTCTTTTTCATTGAAAAGGCTGGTAATATATCCTGTAGTTGAATTACTTCGGATAAAAAATGTATTATCCAGAGTAGTATTAAAGGAATAGGGTAAACCGATAGGCTCGGTCCAGGTGCCATTTCTCTTAACTGACCTGAATACATCATATCCTCCCATACCTAGATGGCCCACAGAGCTAAATGTAAGCGTATTGGATGATGGATCAAAAAAAGGCGTGTTATCGTTATAGGGTGTATTAATGACAGGACCACAATTCACCGGATGCTTCCAGAAACCATTATCAGTTTTTTCGGAAACCCATATATCGAGTTCCCCGTAACCTCCCGGTCTGTTACTGGCAAAATACAATGTCTTTCCATCGGGTGTAATAAAACCATGAGCTTCCCAGTAGATTGTGTTGATTTCTTTGCCAAGACTCCGTATTTTTGACCAGGTACTATCCTTTCGCTGACTGTAAAACAGGTTTCCGTCACCACCTTCATCCATATAAATTATTAACAACTTACCATCCCCGGTGATTGAATTTGAATAATACCTGTCATAGCCTCCGAGTTGTTTGGTAATATCCACAGGTTTTTTCCATGAACCTGATTTATAAGAACACATTATCCGGGTTTTCTCATTTATTATCTGAGTAAAAATAAATACAGAATCATTTCTAGAGAGTACCGGATTGCTGGCTCCGGGGTAATCACTAAGCCATGTTGCAAAGAGGCTGGTTTGGATTGTCAGTGGCTTCTTTTGTATCTCAATAGCGTACCTGCAGTTTCTTATTTGATTGTCAATATATTCATTTCGGAATATTTCAGTCAGTGAAAGTCTTCTTTTTGCATCTGTATACAGGACTATGGCTTTTTGGAGGCTGTCATTCTGATGAAAGGCTTCAGCAAGGTAAAGATAGGTATCCAAAGGTGCTTTTTCCCCGTATTCAAGATACTCCTTGTCATTTTTTACAACATTTTGTGATGCTATTGACAGGAGCCTCAGGGCTTCGGGTTTTTTCCCGTCAAGGTTTAAACAGCATATTCCCAATTTTGCACAAAAGTTGGAATTATCGGGATAAATTTTAAGCAAAGATTCATAGAGAAGAAATGCCTTTTCAAAGTTCTGATCATAGTAATAATAAATATCAGCGTCGTGAACGGCTTTGATTAATCCCTTTTTAGAGAGTACTTGCGAAAAGAGGGGCAGGAAGTAAAAAAGTAGAAGAGAAAGTATGACTGTCTTCCTGAATGCAGTTCTCATTATTTTGATACTTTCTTAATAAAGATTTCTTCAGGATATCCTTTCCTTATCAACTCCAGCCTTGAAGAATATGCATCTTCTCTTGTTGAGAATCTACCGGTTGTATAACGGTAGAACTTATCCAGATCATTATACAATACTTTCATATCAGTAATGTATTTAAAATATGTTACATCAACAGGATTATGGAGCGCCATAACCTGAACAGTATAGTATAAGATATCAGAGTCTTTAATATTAATATCGCCGACGTCACTAACATTCAGGTTTCTGATCAAAGTGCTGGTATCAACCGAAGAAACCGTAGGTATCAGCGCGAGGTTAATCTTTTCATAAACTGTGAGTGGCAGGCTGATTTTCTTTATAGAAGTATCTCTCTCAAGAGAAACGTCAATATTTAATGCCAGATTCGGATTATCCTGTAAAATTGTAGTATCAATCTTTTGTGTTATATAACCATAACCCTTATAAAAAATTTTAAATTGTCCGGGAGAAACATTAAAGCTGTACAAGCCTGTATATTTATTCGGGAATCCTACATCGAGGGTATCTCCTGAAGTCCTGTTTATAAGATGAACTGAATAATTCTCATCAAAGTTTACCACAGTATCTTTAAGACTGAACTTACCTTTGATTTCAAACACCTGGTTTACATCAGTGCTCCCCATTCCCAGATAGAATATATCTTTCTTTTTATAATCAGTTGTCATCGAATAATAAGCATTCTTGCCGTTATTTACAGGCTGGAAAAACTTATCGTCATCTGTGGTATTTATAGGAAACCCAACGTTGGTTGGTGTTTTCCATACATTTCCTATTTTCTGACTTTTGAAAATATCATATCCACCCATTGAACTGTGGCCTTCAGAGCTAAAGTATAACACAGAGTCATTTTGTGTTATAAATGGAGTATCCTCATTAAATGGAGTATTGATAGCTGCTCCCATGTTTACTGCAGGGCCCCATTCGCCGCTGGCGTCTTTTTCAGAAACATAAATATCGAGGTTGCCCTGGCCTCCATCCCTGTTGCTTGTAAAATATAGTTTTTTTCCGTCTGCTGAAATAGAGGCGTGTGATTCATAAAACTTGGTATTTATATTCTTATTAAGTTTTTTAATAGGAGTCCATGCCCCGTTTAGAAAATTTGAGGAATATATATTACCGTCGTAATTATCAGTTTTATATAAAAAAAGTTCAGTACCATCGCTGTTAAGGGAAGATGAAGAGCAATCTTCTCCTGCATTAAGCTGAGCGGTTATTTCTATGGGTGTCTGCCATTTTCCCCTTTCCTTTTTTGAATAGAAGATCGCGTTCACAACACCCCTGCGTTCAGTATATACAATTGTGTTCCCGTCAAAGCTTACAGCCGGGTTATCATTTATAGCACCCTGATTAAAATCATTTCCCATTGTTTTTTTACTGAAGGTCACAGGATTGGCTTTGTACTGAATAGCATTTTTACAAGCCTGTATCTGCTGATCAATATAATCGAGGTTTGTCATGCCTCCTTTGGCTTTTGTTTCCCTGGCAAGCTTGCTGAAGGTTTCGAGAGTGCTCAATGCTTTTTCAAGTTGATTATTAACAAGATAAGCTTTAGCAAGCGAAAAATAAGCATCGAGCGGAGCTCTTAACTCTTTAAATGTAAGAGTTTTTGAATCATAGCTGGAAGTCTTAACGGCAGCTTCAAGATAAGGAATCGATTTTTCCTTTTCGCCCGGTATATTAAGATAGCAGTTGCCGATTTTATATTTAATATTGAGATTGTTGGTAGTATCAAGGAGCAGGTAAAGCTGATTTGCAAGTTCATATTCTTCAAAAAGATAGTATGACTCTGCCTTTGCAAATATCTTTTTCATCTCGCTTTGAGACTGAGCTGAAACGGCTGTGGGAAGAACGACCAGCGTCAGTAATAGCAGTATAATGCTTATGATCTTTATTCGAAGATTTACCATCAAAACAAATATAGTAATTTTTCTAGACGTTTAAACTAGTGAAAATGTAATTTTATTTGAATGTGACTTTATAAATATCTTCCTTCCCGAATCCTCCGGTCTCTTTAAATTTAGAATAATAGCCTGATTTCCCATCTGCGACTGGCATAAAGAAAATGTCATCATCAGGAGTGTTAATCGGATAGCCAAGGTTTTTAGGAATACTCCACAGGCCATTTGATTGCAGATCGGATCTAAAAATATCATATCCTCCCATATTTTCATGTCCCTGAGAACTGAAAAAGAGAGTTTTTCCATTGTTAATCAGATATGGCCTGTCCTCATTGAACTGTGTATTAATTTCCGGTCCAAGGTTCACAGCGGGGCCCCAATCTCCGTTTACCTTACGTGAGATATACAGATCGAGTCCTCCAAAACCTCCGGGTCTGTCAGATGCAAAAACAAGCTGATTCCCGTCTTCAGATATAAAGCCATGTGATTCCCAATCTTTTGTGTTAATGTTTTTATTAAGTTTAACAGTCTTGCTCCAGGTTTTTCCATCATATGAGCTCACATAGATATCACTGTTAACATGATCATCTTTAGAAAGAAACAACAGCTTACCATCTGCAGATAAACAGGAAATATAAAAATCTCCATCAGACTGAAGTTCAGGAGTAATATTGACAGGTGCGCTCCATCTTCCATTGACCAGTCGAGAAAACATTACGGCATCATAGAATTTAAGAGAGACCATATATGCAAAAGATTTTCCATCGGCCGAGATCAGAGGATTAAAGTTTGACTTTTCATCATTGAAGAGTTCACCCATATTTTCTTCAGCATAGGCCACAGGCGTCGCGATAAGGTCTTTCGCCATCTCGCATGCCTTTATTTCGTTTCGAACAAAATCGATGTTCTCATGATCATCAGGAAGCAGGGTGGCAAGATATTTAGTGAATGTCTCTTTAGCCTTGTCAAACCTGTAATTTATGCGGTACGCTCTTCCAAGCTCAAACAGTGCATCATATGAAGCTGCCACCTGAGTCAGAGTTCCCTCCTTATGTTTGGCAGACATATTTTTTATTGCATTTTCAAGATACTGAATTGAAAGATTTTTCTTCCCCGGAATATTGAGGTAACAAACACCGACGCAATAGGCCAGATTTGCGTTATCAGGCAGTTTCTCATAAAGTTGAAGATAATATGTAAGAGCATCAGAATAAGATTCATTCATCAGGAAATATTCAGCTTCAAGGAATGAATCCTCAAGGTCTTTGTTCTCTTGTGCATAAACAGGGGCGATTAAAAGTAATATAAATAACAGACACACTGCTCTTTTGCTCATAGACAAAGATTTTGGTAAACAAATTTATTAAAAAAATAGCAAAAGAACTGTTAATGATATATTATTTTATGAATATGACCGGCTTTTACCGGTCATATTTCGCGTTCCTATTTTTTCTGATTCCTGTTTCGTCGCCAAAAGATTATGAATAAACTCAGAATACCAGCTCCAAGCACGATCCATAAAATCCAAAGATTGCTGTTCCTTGCAGGCGTAGTTTGTGCTTTAATTTTATCTGCAGAAATATCTTTCGCAGCTATAAGATTTGCGATACTTTTTGATACAGCTTCTTCAGGATATTTTTCTTTATGTGTGAAAAGATATAATATAAGATCCTCAGGTGTTTTAATTCCTTCTTTTCTCAAATCAATTGATTTCAGAGCTGATGCCAAGGGTTCTTCTGAATGTTCGACAAGATCGTTGAGGTATTGTTCAACTTTGATACCTGGCACCGAGCTAATCATCACAAGTAATTCTGATATCTGACTCCTGGTAAGCCCATGTTTAATACCTTCCTCGTAAAATGCCTGCAACCATTTTTCCTTAACTTTTATGTTGCTGTTATCGACAGCTGTAACCGTCTGCCGAATGAGGTCTCCGTAAATAGATTTTTCACTGAATGTAAGGATTTTATTTCTTAAATCTGCAATAGCAGGATCTGTTTCACCCAAGATTGCTGCAGCAATTCTATTCAGGTACTCAGGGCTTATTCTACCACTTGTTTTTGCATTAATGTACTCCTGTAAATCGGTCCAGGTCTTGAGATTGAGCTTATAGATATCAATATCTGAGAGAAGCTTTTTCAGATCGCCATCGGTATGTTTTGCCAATAAATCAACAGCGGCCTGAGTAAGGATATTATCCATAACGGCTACCTTTAGAGCCAGCATATCCACCTCTTCAGGGTTGAGGTTGTTTTTACCGGCCTCTTCCTTCAGATATGAGATATATTCGTCGACTTTTCCGAATTCTTTATTTTCGATATTTGCATTTGTAACAACCTTTAAAAGACTATCCCTGGCCCTGTTCTTCAACATGGCGGCAAGCGAGCTTATCTGATTTTGTGATATGACTCTGCTATATTCAGGACTTATTACAGGCTGAGTTGTTATTGTTTTGTCCCTTGTGATTAGAACCTCAGTTGTGGTAGTATTATTAAACCTGTCCGTCAGTTTAAAGACAACTCTGTTTTTCCCACGGCTTGGCGCCATTTTATAGTTAAAAGTTGAATCGAGCATTGTGTAGTGTTCAACTGATACAAGGGAATCGCCTACCCAGTGTTCAATTGTCAGGAAAGATTTAGGTTCAACTTTCATCGGAAAAAGGATCGAGTCGCCCTTTGTAACTGAAATTGTTTTATTTGTTTCAACTTTTAAATCTGCAACAAAATCTGTTTTTGGCAGTATAGTTCCCGGAAGTACAAAACTGTCGGATGGGTTTGTAAGAGGCAAATCAATTTTTCTGACAACTTTCTCACCTCCATCACCTTCGTAAGTAATCTCATAATCTCCCTGAGGAAGCTGAAATTCATATTCTCCTGTTTTAGGATTCGAATAGACAATTATTGTCTGATTCGGATTTTTAATGTTCATAGCGCTTACCTTCACGCTGTCAGTCATACTGCTTATAAGGTCAGCCACTTTTACCATACCTCTCACAAAGAATTTTCTGGGATGGTCATTGGAGAAAATCTCGATCCTGTAAATGTCCTGCTTGCCGTACCCCCCAGGCAATTCTTTTGCCATATATCCTTCATAACCTTGATTCAGAGGCTTAAAGAAGATATCATCGTCGGTCGTGTTCAGTGGGTAACCTACATTGAGAGGAACGGACCATTCCCCGTTATCAAGGAGGGTAGAATAGAAAATGTCATAACCTCCCATGTTGAAATGACCTCTTGAGCTGAAAAACAGGGTTTTGTCATCATCACTAAGAAAAGGAGTTTCTTCATTATATGGAGTATTTATGACAGGACCCATGTTTACTGCTGGCCCCCAGTCGCTCGTGCTGTCACGGTTCGATACATATATATCTAGACCACCATATGTTCCTTTTCTGTTACTGGTGAAATAGAGTTTTTTATTGTCGTGTGAGATCGTTGCATGTGATTCCCAATATTTAGTATTGATGTTATCATTTAGTTTTACAAGAGGTGACCAAGTTCCGTTCTCAAATCTTGAAGTATAAATAATTCCGTCATAATCTGCTGAGCTGTACAGGTAAAGATCCTTCCCGTCTTTAGATATGGATGTTGGAAAAAGATCGCGGTCAACTTTCAGCAATTCATTCATATTTTTTGGTTCGGTCCATGCTCCGTTTATCTTTGTTGAATACATAACTGCATCATAAAATGCCTGACTTCTTGAAAAGACGAGAAGATCCTCTTTATCAGACACTACGGGGTTAAAATCATTGTTGCTGCTATTGATGACGCTACCGAGGTTTTTCTCCTTGATAAAGAGAGGCATTTTCATAAGTTCCTTAGCGTTATGGCACGATTGGATCTGAAGATTTACAATTGTTGAATCATAAACTTCAGGGTTGAGGTTTTTTTTGAAAAGCTCATAAGCTCTGAGAGCCTTATCTATCTGATTATTTATCCGGTAAGCATTGGCAAGATAGTAGAGAGCATCATAAGGAGCTCCCGTTTCATTGAATTTTCCCTCTTTGTATTTCGGATCAATATTTTTAACTGCGGATTCAAGGTAACTGACAGCTTTAACTTTTTCTCCCGGAATGTTTATGTAGCATTGGCCGACACGGTATTGGAAATTTGCATTATCCGGGTAATTTCTCAATAATTGCAGATATAAAGGCAATGCATCCTGGTAAGCTTCAAACAAAATCCAGCTTTCGGCATCATAAAAATTATCTCTCAGATCTCCTTTGGACTGAGAAAATAAATCAGAATTGATAAATGCAGCAAGAAGCCACGTTAAGAGAACTAACCTTTTCATCATAATACAATTAAGTCAAAATGGAATACGGACACATAAAACATTTGTGAAAAATATAATCCTAAGTTTCTATTTTTAGAATGGAGGAAATCAATCTGTTATTTCTCTACTCAAGGCTACTAATATAGGATAAATATTAGAAAAAAGGGCTATTTATAATAGTCCTTTTTACCAATTCTCCCCTTTTTTTTTCAAAATCAGTTTATTGATAGATAAAAATCCTAATCAATGGCAGAGCCCGATGCACGGATTAAACAATATCAGGAGAATAATTTTCAAGAATCTGTTTAACCTTATGCAGGAACTTTCCTGCCAGTGCCCCGTCAATTACTCTGTGGTCATAACTTAATGATAGTATAATTATCTGCCTGATTGCAATCATGTCTCCTTCGGGTGTTTCAATTACGACCGGAGTCTTTCTCACCACTCCTGTGCCGAGGATGGCAGCCTGCGGCTGATTAATTATTGGTGTGCCGGCAAGATTATTGTAACTGCCAAAATTAGTGATGGTAAAGGTACCACCGGTAATTTCATCAGGTTTTAATTTATTTGCCCGGGCCCTGTCAGCCAGATCATTTACAGCTTTAGCCAGACCTGTAAGATTTTTTTCGTTGGCATTTTTTATTACGGGGACAATCAGGTTGCCGTCAGGAAGTGCAGTGGCCATACCTATATTGATGTTTTTCTTTTTAATGATATTATCACCATCAACTGATATGTTGACCATAGGAAACTCGTAGAGGGCTTTTGCCACGGCATCGATAAAAATCGGTGTCAGAGTAAGTTTTTGACCTTCTGCTGCCAGAAATTTCTCCTTGAAAGTATTTCTCCAGTTAACGAGACGGGTTACATCAGCATCAATAAATGACGTAACATGAGGTGATGTCCTTTTCGACAAAACCATGTGATCTGCTATGATTTTGCGTACCCTGTCCATCGGAATTATTTCATCTCCTGCTGACCTGGTAACAGGTATTGTCCCTTGCTTCTGAGCCTTTGGAGTATGTAAAGCTTCCACAGCCTGCGTGACCTTAATTGTTTCCTTTTCAGTATTCTTTTCCTCGAGTAGCTTCAGTATGTCATCTTTTGTTATCCGCCCATCCATTCCTGTTCCGGTTGTCTTATCGAGATCAGCATAGGTTATTCCTTCGCGTGACGCAATATTTCTTACCAGAGGTGAAATGAATTTTCCGGATGGAGTCCGGCTTTTCATACTATGCGATGAGGCTTCAATTTCAGACTTTTCCTGTTTTACCTGAGCTATGGTTTCGCGGACTCGTTCAACTTCCTTATCAATCTTTTTCAGATCTTCTTTGCTCTGAAGAACATCATTCTCAATTACTGCAAGCAAATCACCGATTTTGGCAACTGAACCCTCTTTAGCAACTATTGAAACCAAAGTGCCAGTAGCAGGAGCTGGAACTTCAGAATCCACTTTATCGGTCGCTACTTCAACAAGGGGATCATCTTCATTTACCTTTGAACCTTCTGAAACCAGCCATTTATTTATTGTTGCTTCTATAACTCCTTCTCCCATTGCAGGTAATACGATATTCAGTCTTGCCATAAACCTTGGTTTAATTTTTTCTACGTTCTTTTTCCTTTCTTTCAAATATTGCCCCTATAGGCATATTTTGACCCTCCATTACGGAGAAGCCTGAGAAAGGTATCATCTGAAAAGATTTTCTTTCATACTAAACAACCGGATCAGTGAAATGTTTCAGATATCCGTTGTATGTTGAAACAATTCTCCAGACTATAAAAAATTTAAATCAAACAATGAAGTTATTTGCAGTTAAGTTCTTCTCTGATAACCTCTGAAAGTCTTTTAACCCCTGTTTCAATCTCTTCCTTATTTGAAAAGGAGAAGTTAATCCGCATTGTATCATGCCCTGAATTATTACAAAAGAAGGAAGACCCGGCAACGAATGCGACATTTTTTTCCAGGGCTTTTTTAAAAAGCTCATCGGTATCCAGACGTGGAGGCAGGGTTACAAACAGGAACAGACCGCCCTGAGGTTCAGTCCAGCTTACTCCTTCCGGCATATATTTTCTGAAGCAGGTTATCATATGGGTACGGCGTTCGCGATAAAGAGCAATAGTTTTTTTCAGGTTTTTCTCGAGCAGCCCTTTCTCTATGTACCGGGCAATGATCCTCTGAACAAAAGCGGACGTACACAGATCGGCAGTCTGTTTCGCCATAACCAGCTTATCGAGTATTTCCGGGTGACCAATAACCCATCCAACCCTGAACCCCGGGGCAAAGATTTTTGAAAATGTAAATAGTGCAATAACCCTGCCGGTCGTATCAAGCTCATACATCAGTTTTTGAGACTCTCCATCAAAACGAACTTCCCTGTAGGGGCTGTCCTCTACAATCAGGAGGTTATATTTTTCGGCAATTTCTATGATTTTCAGTCTTCTTGATTCAGGAATCGTGATTCCTGAAGGGTTCTGAAAATCAGGTATTAAATAAATAAACTTGACTTTCCGTCCTAGCTCTTTAAGAATAATAATAGTCTCTTCGAGTTCGTCAGGTTTCATTCCGTCTTTATCAAGGGCAATCCCCTTCAGTTTTGCTCCGTAAAATGTAAAAGCGTTTATACCGCCAAGATAGGAGGGAAGACCGCACAGTACATAATCACCGGGATCGAGAAATATCTTGGCTATAAGATCGAGTGCCTGCTGTGAAGCAGAAGTAATGATCAGATTTTCAATACCTATTTTTAATCCCTGCCTGTTGTGCCTTTCAACAAGCATCCTTCTTAAAAGAGGATCTCCTTCAGTCGTGCCGTACTGGAGACTTTCCGGACCGTCTTTCTCAAGAATCTCGTCTATTATTTCTCTGAGATCATTAATCGGAAAAGTTTCAGGAGCCGGAAGTCCGCCGGCAAATGAGATCATACCAGGTTTCTGCAGATGCTTAAGGATTTCTCTTATTGCAGATCGCTTCATGCTTTTTCCTGAATTTGACAGGAACTGATTGATTGATGTTATCATTGCTGGTATGGATTTCTGTTATTAATTGCTCTTCCCAGGGTTATCTCGTCTGTATATTCAAGCTCATCTCCAATCGCAACACCCCTGGCCAGGGTTGTAATGCGTATATCATATTTATTCAGCCTTTTAAACAAATAATAATTTGTAGTGTCACCTTCCATTGTGGTACTTAAAGCAAGAATTATCTCGGTTATACTTCCGGCTTTCACTTTTTCTTCAAGGTTGTCGATTTTCAGATCGGAAGGACCAATACCGTCAATTGGTGATATAATCCCTCCGAGAACATGATATATTCCCCTGAATTGCCGAGTGTTTTCTATTGCCATCACATCCTGAATGTTTTCCACTATGCAGATAACTCCTTTCTCTCTTTTTTCATCATTGCAGATATTGCATATTTCAGTATCTGAGATGTTGTTGCAGATTTTACAATAGTGGATCTCATCGTGAAGCCTGATAATACTTTCTCCGAATTTTTTCACTTCTTCCGAATCTCTTCTTAACAGATTCATTACCAGTCTGAATGCCGTTTTTCTTCCAACACCGGGGAGAGAAGCAAATTCATTTACGGCATTTTCGAGGAGCCTTGATGGAAATTCAGTAAAACTCATTATTAAAAACTTTCAGACAAAATTAGTTCAATTTTCTTGTGTTATTAATCTGGGAGGGAATTTTTTGTCTTCCATTCTTTTTGCTATTCTTGTGGATTAATTAAATCTGATATGTCGCCTCTTCTGATACTTGGAATATTCCTTATCTATACAGCTGCCTTGTTTTCTGTTACCTGGTTTACTTCCAGGAAAGCCGACAACCAGTCATTTTTCATAGGTAACAGAATATCTCCCTGGTTTGTGGTTGCATACGGAATGATCGGAGCTTCACTCTCAGGCGTAACATTTATGTCTGTTCCGGGATGGGTAAAAGATACCCAGTTCAGCTATATGGTGGTTGTTCTGGGCTACCTGTTAGGCTATTTAGTTATAGCGCTCGTATTGCTTCCATTATACTACAGGTTAAAACTCACATCAATCTACTCATATCTGGAACAACGGTTCGGATACTGGTCATATAAAACCGGTGCCGGCTTTTTTATACTGTCAAGAACCATGGGAGCTTCTTTGCGCATGTTCCTGGTTATAAATGTTTTGCAGATTTTTGTTTTTGATGCCTGGCACATTCCGTTCTGGATAAATGTTCTTATTTTCATTACACTTATAATTCTTTACACGCTTAAGGGAGGAATAAGGACAATAATCTGGACCGACACTTTGCAGACAACTTTTATGCTCCTTGCGGTAGTCCTGTCTGTAATTTACATCGGAAAAAACATGCACATTCCTGTATTGAAGCTTGTTTCCATTGTTAAAGAAAGTCCGGTTTCGAAAATGTTCATAACTGACTGGCATCATCCGAGGTTTTTTCTTAAACAGTTCTTCAGCGGGATGTTTATCACAATTGTTATGACAGGACTGGACCAGGAAATGATGCAGAAAAATCTCAGCTGCAAGAACATAAAGGAAGCTCAAAAAAATATGTTCACATTCAGTGCAATACTTGTATTTGTAAATCTATTGTTCCTGTTCCTGGGAGCACTTCTTCTTATTTTTATTCAAAATAAGGGGATGAATATAGCCTCAAGTGATGATATTTTCCCTACTGTCGCGATAAGGTACCTTGGACCTGTTGCAGGAGTGGTTTTTTTAATAGGACTAATTTCGGCAGCGTTTCCAAGTGCAGACGGTGCATTGACTTCTCTCACTACGGTAGTAAGTATCGATTTTTTGGGTCTTGAACAAAGAAAAGGCATTTCTGAAAAAGCAAAAACCAGGATAAGGTACATGGTACACCTGGCGATAGCGCTCGTGTTTTTTATAAGTGTTATGCTATTCAGCACGGTGAATGACAAGGCTGTAATAGATAAACTTTTTACAATTGCAGGGTATACTTATGGGCCATTGCTTGGCATGTATTCATTTGGTTTATTTACCAGAAGGATCGTGAATGATAAGGTAACCCCTTTTGTTGCGATTTTTTCGCCTGCTGCGTGCTACTTTCTGAGCAAATACTCGGTTGTGCTTTTTAACGGGTATAAATTCGGATTTGAATTGCTTCTTTTGAATGGCTTGCTGATGTTTGCCGGACTATATATATTCAGCAGGAAGTCAGAAAAATCTTAATGTCATGGAGTCTTGAAGTCTGGATGTCTTCTGGTCACATAAAGCTTTTATAGCTGTTATAGCCTCTAAAGCTCATTTGTATACCGTTTACTGAAATTAAAAGATTCTTATTGCCTGATGCCCGAACCCTGTTGCCTGTTGCCGGATGTATTGGTGCTGTTAGTATTATTTGTATCAGTATCAGTATTATCTTCAGTATCTTCCTTAACTTCTTTTTTAAGAATTACATTTATCTTTTTATAAGGAATATTCCAGACAATATAGTAGTTTAGTCCCGGAGCAATTGTTTTTGTGCCATTGCCGAACCCTGGAATATATATTGCTTTCAGATCTTTCCCGGTACCTGAATAGAGCAGCATTCTCAGGCTTATTGACCAACCGATGCTGAAATGACTGAATATTTCTGCTCTTATCCCCGGGCATGCTTCAATAAAATGTGCCCAGCTTGTTTTTAAAGGAATAGAGGAGGTAGTTATACCCCAGTAATCTGTTGTCTGAAAGAAAGGAACCTGAGTACTGAAACGGCTAAGCCCGTATCTTAATCCAATTCCGGCCCAGTACTTTCCCTGAGATTTATCAGCTTTCAGAAGATTATAATCCACTCCGATACGAACAAAACTTCCATGGGTGAGATAGGAGTAATTATATTGTGAATATTTAAAATTCAGATAACCGGCAGCAAGAACGGCAGAACGTCTTTCATCAAGATCGACAGAAATATAGCCTTCTTCATTCAGAATATTTTTATCTGAATAATATATAGCCGGTCCTGACACTTCTAACCCAGCCTTTATTTTGAGGGGGATTGGAATTGTGTCCTGTGCCTGAACCTGAATTGATATGAAATTCAGCAAAAACAGGAGACTAATAGAATATGCGGATGTTTTCAACATTTAGATTTGTGATAGTCTTGTTTCCGGTATATATATCTTTTATAAAATGTTTTGTAAACCTGGGTAATGTATCAAGCTGATGATAATACGTATAACCGCATTCCTTTGAAATCAGATGGGAATAACTCGTATAATGGAATTCGATGGTATCGGAAATCCCGTTTACCTGAATGACAAAAGATGAACTTTCCGTTAATGCGTTCAGAGGCATAAGAGCAGGTTGCACATTTACAGTCTTATTATAAATAAGCGAATCATTGTTCAGTCCGTAAAGTGTCAGACTATCGGGAGCTGCAAGAGTGGCATTTACATAAAATGTAGCTTTCAGATATGATTCTGTCTCTTCAAAACATGATCCTGCCGTGCATGAAGCAGTGAACAGAATAATAGCTGGTATCAAAATAAAGAGACTCCCCGTAATAAATTTTCTCATTACTTAGTTGAAAGTCCCAAAATTACAAAAATATTGGTGTGATCAGCAATAACATCAAATATTGGAAAAAGAATTAAAACAATTACTGCAAAGAATCTTATTGCCCCCCAGGGGGCAAATTATCTGTTTGTCCTTTGTGGTAAAAAAATACTAGAACTTCGGCAGATTCTTCAGCATACCATTAATTCCGTTTTTAATTCTTAGTAATACGTTGATATCTTTTTCTCCGTAAAAATATATTTCCTCAATAATATCTTTGTATTCTTTAGAAAGATAATTCCTTTTCAGTTTAAGTGTCGGAGATAATTCTCCGGTCTGGGGAGTCCATTCTTCAGTCACTAAACGAAATCTCTTGATCTGCTCAAACTCGCCAAGCGTTTTATTTACCTCTCTGACTTCCCTGTTAATTCGATCAATTACTTCGTCGAGTTCAATCAGCTCTCCGTTGTCCCTGAACTGTATTTTGTGTATTGAGCACCAGTCATGGAGAAATGCAAAATTAGGTGACAGAATTGCACTTGCAAACTTCTGATTCTCGCCAATTACCATTGCCTGTTCAATAAAGAACGACTCTTTAAGCTTGTTCTCAATTGGCTGCGGAGCAATGTATTTTCCAGCACTGAGTTTAAACATCTCTTTCTTCCTATCGGTTATCCTCAGGAACTTTCCCTCTTCAATTACACCGATATCGCCTGTATGAAGCCAGCCATCCTGGTCTATCATCTCGGCAGTAAGGTCGGGAGCTTTGTAGTAGCCCATCATGACATTGACCCCTTTGCAGAGTATTTCACCATCTTCAGCTATTTTAACTTCAACTCCTTCGATAACAGGTCCGCATGTTCCAAAGCCTATTTCATCTATCCGTAGTGGATTGACTGCTATAACCGGCGATGTCTCGGTAAGCCCGTAACCCTGAATGACAGGAATTCCTGCCGCCCAGAAAATCTTTTCGAGTCTCGATTGCAAAGCTGCTCCGCCTGAGACCAGTACCTGTAGCTCTCCTCCGAGAGCTTCCTGCCACTTGTTGAAAATCAGCTTTCTGGCTATTTTAAGACGGAATTTGTAAAACTGAGAATTTCCTTTTAGCCTGAACTTTAGCCCCAGATTGACAGCCCAGAAAAATATCCTCTTTTTGATCCATGGAAGGTTACGTCCTTTTCCGATAATATTATCATATATTTTTTCCAGAAGCCGCGGGACAGTATTGAAAATGTGTGGTTTTATCTCTTTAACGGTCTCTGATACTATACCCATATTCTCAACATAGTATATGCTTATACCTTTATACTGAAAGTGATAGTTTACCATTCTTTCATAAACATGACATAATGGAAGAAAACTGATCGCCCTGTGTCCGTAACCCAGGTGGTGAGCTTTTGAAGTTGTAATTGCATTTTTCACAAGGTTATTATGTGAAAGCATAACGCCCTTCGAATTTCCTGTAGTGCCTGAAGTATAAATGATTGTCACCATATCTTCAGGTTTAATGCTTGCTTTTATTCTTTCCAGCTCATCATGGAACCTTCCGGCATTTAGTTTACCAGCGTCGATTATTTCGTCAAAAGAATTTACATCTTCAACAGGATCAAATGAATAGATTTTTTTCAGGCCATGAATTTTATTAGTTATGGGTTTTACTTTGTTATATATGGTTTTGTTGCTAAGAATAATCGCACTGACATCAGAATGTTCAAGTATATATTCATACTCCTCTGTACCGATAGTTGGATAAATGGGAACATGTATGATCCCGACCTGTGCAAGGCCAAGGTCAACAAAGTTCCATTCAGGTTTGTTCCCGCTGATAGTGGCAATTTTGTCTCCCTTCTTATAGCCTAAAGAAAGCAATCCATAACTTACCCAGTTCACATAATTACTCACATCTTCCGTAGAGTAGGTTATCCATTCTTTATCCCTTTTTCCGCCGTACATATCTTTGCGCGGATATTTTTCCAGGTTCCATTGAATTATGTCGAATGTTCTTGTAACTTCTGTCATGATTAATAATTAAAATGGAAGCAAGTCTAGTAATTATTTTCGAACAAATATTAATGAGGCTACGTGCAAAATGCAAAATGAATTGTATATATCATAAAATCAAGGTAATACAAATACAGGTTTAATAATATAATTCGAATAAATAAAAAAATTGATTTTGATCAGGCCAGTAATGTGACCATAAGATCCCTCTCTCTAATGCCCTGAATTCCGGGCGTAAAGGAGGAATCTCACTCATGTCGCTCTCATGATTTCTGGATGAATTCGGCTGCTTTTTTGATGGCTGGTTGAATCCCATTAGGATTTTTTCCGCCGGCAGTTGCAAGAAAAGGTTGTCCGCCACCACCTCCGTTAATTTCACTGGAAATATCCCTGATAATAGCGACTGCATTAATATTTCTCTCCCTGACAAGGTCGTCGGTAACAGTTACCAGCAAACTTGCTTTCCCGTTAAGCTCTGATCCTATAACCATTACAGTATTGGAGGAGGATGTTCTTATCTGAAAGGCAATATTTTTTAATACTTCGGATGAATCGGTTTCGACCTTCCCGGAAACAAATCTTATATTATTAACTACTACAGCTTTGTTAATCAGCTCATTAATATTATCAATTGCAGACTGAATTCTGAATTTTTCCACGGTCTTCTTAAGTGAATTATTTTCAGACAGAAGTTTTTCAACACTATCCGTAATACCACCGGAACTCTTGAGAAGAGCACTTATATTGTCGACAATTTTTAATTTTTCATTAATATACTCCTCAGCTTTTGATGCCGTAACTGCTTCAATCCTTCTTATTCCGGCAGCTATTGCCCCTTCGGAAATAATTTTTACAATCCCTATGCTGCCAGTTGATTCCACATGTGTTCCTCCGCACAGTTCAATTGAGTCTCCGAATTCAACAACTCTTACCTGATTGCCATATTTTTCACCAAAGAGAGCCATGGCACCCATTGATTTTGCCTCTTCCATCGATAGGCTATCAGTTATCCTGCCGGTATAATTATTCCTCACCATCCTGTTTACCATTTCTTCCACCTTCGACAGCTCTTCTTTAGTCATCTTGCTGAAATGACTGAAGTCAAAACGAAGCCGGTCGGGTGTTACCAGAGAGCCTTTTTGTTCCACATGCTTTCCGAGTACAGAACGTAATGCAAAATGAATAAGATGAGTAGCTGTATGATTATTTGCAGTCATCAAACGTTTTTCGCCATCGACTGTTGCTTTGAACGCTGAGGTGATATCAGAAGGCAATTTTCCGGCTATATGCAATATCAGGTTATTCTCTTTATAAGTGTCTGTTATGCCAATTTTTTCTTGCGATGATGATATAAAGCCCGTGTCCCCGGCCTGGCCACCCGCTTCAGCATAGAAAGGAGTTTTATTAAAGACAAGCTGGAAGCTCTCTTTCCCTTTGACTTTGACACCCCTATACTTTGTTATTATCACATCATCTTCGGTCTTTTTATAACCAGTGAATTCCGTTCCTTCAATTTCTTTCACAATTGTCCAGTCGTCAGCTTCGACTGATGCGTCTTCCCTTGACCGGTTTTTCTGGTTTTTCATCTCTGCTTCAAAACCATTCAGATCAAGATGCATATCATGTTCTTTAAGAATAAGTTGTGTTAGGTCGACCGGGAATCCGAAAGTATCATACATTTCGAAGGCAACTTTTCCGGGCAGAATGTTTTTTTGTTCTCTTTTGAGATCATTAATCATCCTTTCAATCATTTTTAATCCTTTGCCCAGAGTCTTAAGAAAGGAAGTCTCTTCTTCAAAAATTATCTTTGCGATCTGTTCTTTTCCGGACAGAAGTTCAGGGTATTGTTCACCCATGACAGAAGCGAGAACAGGAACCAGACGGAACATGAATGGCTCTTCAATTCCCAGATTATTATAGCCATATCTGACGGCTCGCCGCAAGATCCTTCGAATAACATAGCCAGCTTTATTATTTGAAGGAAGCTGACCGTCAGCTATTGAGAAGGAAACTGCTCTCAGGTGATCTGCAACCACACGCAGAGCAATATCCCATTTTTCGTCAATCCCGTATAACTTGCCGGTAATTTTGGAAATTTCTTTTATAATAGACTGAAAAATATCAGTATCATAATTTGATTTTTTACCCTGTACTACCATGCAGAGTCTCTCGAATCCCATACCGGTGTCGACATGTTGAGCAGGAAGCTGTTCTAGAACACCGGCAGCACGACGGTTATACTGAATAAAAACCAGGTTCCAGATTTCAATTACCTGGGGATGACCTTTGTTCACAAGATCTTTCCCGGGTGTTTTTCTTCTCTCTTCATCATCACGTATATCAACATGTATCTCGGAACATGGTCCGCATGGTCCGGTTTCTCCCATCTCCCAGAAGTTATCCTTTTTTGAGCCCTCGAGAATCCTGCCCTCAGGCTTTGAAAAACATTTTTCCCAATAAGTAAATGCTTCATTATCACGTGGTAAATTATCCTCTGCACTACCTTCAAATATCGTCGCATATAACCTGTCCTCGGGAATGCCGAGTTTTTTTATGAGCAATTCCCAAGCCCAACCAATAGCCTCCTTTTTAAAATAGTCACCAAATGACCAGTTGCCAAGCATCTCAAACATTGTATGGTGATAAGTATCGTGCCCAACCTCTTCCAGATCATTATGTTTTCCGGATACTCTTAAACATTTTTGGGAGTTTGCAACTCTTTTATTCACAGGTAACCTGTTTCCAAGGAAGATGCCTTTGAACTGGTTCATCCCGGCATTGGTAAACATCAGGGTAGGATCATTTTTAACTACCATTGGTGCCGAAGGCACTATAAGATGACCTTTAGATTCAAAAAAATCAAAAAACAACTGCCTCAGTTCCAGTGACTTCATCTCAGAGAAAAATATTTTAAATGAATATTCGTCAAATTTAGGGGTTTAAAATTAGATTATTTGCTTAATATTTATCATATTGCAGAATAAAATTTGAAAAAACCTCTGTTTGTTGTCTAGAAACCGGAAATACATTCTTGACTTGTCCGATTTGCAGTATAAGCAGATCAGGCTTCCATTTAAGAAGAAAATATTGCATTTCCTTTTATGGTTTTCTGTATCGCTTGTTCTGGCTGCCATTTATGGTACATTTATTGAGAACATGTTTGGTTCTCCAAAGGAGAAATTGCTGAGTCAACAGGTTGAAAACCTGAAGCTCCAATATACACTGATAGGTAAAGAACTGGACAATTCCATTGCCGCTCTGAATAGTTTCAGACTTTCTGATGATAGTCGCTACAGGCCTATTCTTGATATGGATAGTGTTCCTGAATCGTACAGAAGAGCCGGATTCGGAGGGGTTGACCGGTACAGTGATCTGAAAGGATTTCTGAATTCAGATCTGCTTATTGAGTTCAAATCAAAAATTGATGAAATAAAGGTAAGGGCAACAGTGCAAAAGGAATCTTTTAGTTCCATTGCAGAAATGTCAGCCGAATGGAAACGGGAGATGGATCATTTTCCGGGGATAAGTCCGGTAAGTGTAAACTTCAGACTAGGAGACGGATACAGGTGGAGGACAATACACCCTGTATTAGGTACACCGAGAATGCATAACGGCCAGGATTTCGAAGTTCCTTATGGTACGGAGGTATATGCCACCGGCGATGGTAAAGTTATTGAATCGGGATGGAACACCGGCGGATTTGGAAATTGTATAGTTATCGATCATGGCTACGGCCTTCAAACTGTATACGGACATCTGAGTGATATAAAAATTGCCAATGGACAGAACGTTAAAAGAGGTGACCTGATAGGAATTAGCGGAAGCAGCGGTTTATCCTCAGGACCTCATCTCCATTACCAGGTCGAACAATTCGGAACGCATAAGAATCCTGTTAATTTCTTTAATAGTGATGTCAGTGTTGAAGAATATAAGGATATGATCCAGGCATTCGAATCCAAATCAAAGCTCAGGTAATTTCCTCCCCGTTAAAAAAAGCATCTTAATGTCCAACCTGGAAATTGAGTTTCTTGTTTTTTCAGATTTGATTATCTTTGCACATTATGACACCAGAAAAATATAAATTTGATCCGGATTCTTTGAGTTTTGATAAAATAAGACTTGGGTTGAAGGCCATATTGCTCAGGTTTTTAGCTTATTTTGTCGGCTCCCTCTTTATTGCTTTAATTTACTGGGTTATTTATGCAGCTTTCTTCGATTCTCCAAAAGAAAAAGCCCTTAAAAGGGAAGTCGAGCAGATGACAATTCAGTACGATCTTATACACAGAGAGATGGCAAATGTTGAAAGTGTACTCGAAGATCTTCAAAAAACCGATGATAATTTATATAGAACCATTTTTGATGCTGAACCGATTCCTTCTGCACAGAGGGAAGGAGGTATCGGAGGTGTAAACCGATATGAAGCTCTTGAAGGTTATAGTAATTCCAACCTTGCTATTGAAACAGCAACCCGGCTTGATAAGATACGGAAAAAAATTTATGTTCAATCAAAATCATTCGACAACCTAATTAGACTGGCTGCGAATAAGGAAGAGATGCTTAAGTCCATTCCTGCAATTATTCCAATATCCAACAAGGATCTGACAAGAACAGCTTCGGGATTCGGATGGAGAATTCATCCTTATTATAAGATCAGTAAATTTCATTACGGGATGGACTTCACTGCTCCGCTTGGAACTGAAGTATATGCTACAGGCGATGGGAAGGTTATCGACGTATTATCATCACAGAGAGGTCTTGGCAAAAATATAGTTATCGATCATGGTTTCGGATATACCAGTATATATGCACATCTGAGCGATTTCAATGTTAGAGTTGGTCAGAAGGTTCAGCGGGGAGAAGTTATAGGTTTTGTCGGGAATACAGGAATGTCGGTTGCCAACCACCTTCATTATGAGATCAAACTGAATGGTGTAAATGTTGATCCGGTAAATTACTATTTTGAAGATCTCAGCTCGGCACAATATGAAAAATTGGTTGAAATAGCATCCAAGACCGGGCAGTCTTTTGATTAGGATTTTTTTCTCTTTATCATAATACGTCGCTGACGTCTATACTATTATCAGATAAAGTGTTATCTTAAGGAAGAATTCAATTTAATTAAAATGGTATGCCTTACAAAGAAAAAAAAATCGAAAAGCTCTATTATTCTATAGGTGAGGTGGCTGAAATGCTTGAAGTGCCGGTCTCTACGATTCGTTTCTGGGAGAATGAGTTCGATATTCTAAAACCTATGAAAAATAAGAAAGGCAACAGGCTATTTACACCAGTTGATATTAAAAACCTTAAAATACTTCATCATCTTGTTAAAGAAGAGGGGATGACTCTCTCCGGCGCCAAAAAGAAACTGTCTGAAAAGTGGGAAGAAACGGATTATAAATATGAGATCACCGAATCGCTTCAGAAAATTAAATCAATGCTTCTCGATATAAAAGATAATATATAGAAGATCTCTGTGGTTCTCTGGGGCCTCTTTCCCCCTTCCCCAAGACAGAATGGGGTGAGGCTAAAATTGAGATTTAAGTCCCTCCCACCTGGGGGAGGGATTTAGGGAGAGGCAAAAAAAACTTACACAGAGAATCACAGAGGATTGATTTCGTCGAGGGCTTCGCCGTTCACAGAGGATCACAAAGGAGAATATAATGAAACTTAAAGATCTTACTTCATATCTCGATTCAGCAGTTCCACTTTCACTCCAGGAAGGATATGATAATTCAGGGCTGCAGGTAGGCTTGCCTGAAAGAAACATTTCTTCAGCAATAATTACACTTGATGTCACTGAGGAGGTATTGAATGAGGCCATTTCCAATAAATGCGATGTGGTGATCTCACATCATCCTCTTATTTTCCACCCGGTAAAACATCTGACATGCAGTTCAGTTACAGAAAGGATTCTTTATGAAGCTGTAAAAAACGACGTGGCAGTCTATTCTGCTCACACCAACCTCGATATATTCAGCAACGGAGTAACCAGGAAGATGGCAGAAAAAATTGGTTTGCAAAAGATTAATGTTCTGGTGCCCTCCTCGGACAAATTATTAAAGCTCGTTACCTATATTCCTGAAACTCATCTTGAAGCAGTAAGAAACGCACTTTTTGATGCCGGAGCAGGTGTTATTGGCAATTACGATCAATGTGGTTTCGCTTCTTCCGGAACAGGCAGTTTCAGAGCCGGTGAAATGACAAATCCATTCAGAGGCCAGAAGGGGGAGATTCATTTTGAAAATGAGACGCGATTTGAAACAATACTGTTTTATCATCTTAAAGATCAAGTAATAAAGGCTCTTCTTGAGGCTCATCCTTATGAGGAGGTAGCATATGATCTTTTCTCACTTGAAAATAAAAATTCCGTGACCGGTCTGGGATGCATAGGAGAAATGACTGACCCTCTTTCTGAAAACGATTTTTTGAGACTCGTGTATTCAGTATTTGATGCAAAAGGTATAAGGTATTCTAATCTGACAGGGAAACAGGTTAAAAAAATCGCTCTTTGTGGCGGCGCGGGAGCATCGCTGCTTAAAGTGGCAATTAATGCAGGCGCAGATGTATTTTTGACGTCTGATCTTAAATACCACGATTTTTTTGATGCGGAGAATCAGATTCTGCTTGTGGATGCAGGGCATTTTGAAACTGAAAAATTCTCAAGCGAAATATTAAAAGACTTACTTATTAAAAAATTCCCTAAATTTGCAATCCGGTTTTCAGAAACAAATACGAATCCGATAAATTATTTTTAAATATGGAAAAAGCAAAATTACATGAGTCCGAAATTTCTGTCGAAGAGAGATTAAGAGCATTATATGGTTTACAATTAGTTGATTCAGAAATAGATAAAATTAAGACGCTCAGAGGCGAATTACCTCTGGAAGTGCAGGATCTTGAAGATGAGATTGCTGGACTGGAGACAAGGTTGGGAAATCTGAAAGAAGAGGTTGAAAACCTTGAAAAATCAGTGGTAAAAAAGAATAATGAGATAACAGATGCTGAAGGCCTCATAAAAAAATATGAAGAGCAGCAAAAAAATGTTCGCAATAACCGTGAATTTGATTCTCTGTCGAAAGAAATTGAATATCAGAACCTTGAGATAGAACTATTCAATAAAAAAATTAAGGAGTTCAATTTTCTTATTGAAGAAAAAAAATTGGTTATTGCCGACTCCGAAGCTACTTTTGCTGACCGGAAAAGCGATCTGGAGAATAAAAAATCAGAGCTCGATGAGATTATTTCCGATACTCAGAAAGAGGAAGAAGGGCTTTACAAAAAATCTGAAAAAGTTGAAGCCATTATTGAAGAAAGGTTGCTTACCGCTTACAAAAGGATACGGTCCAATGCCAGAAACGGACTTGCTGTAGTTCCGGTGCAGAGGGATGCGTGTGGAGGTTGCTTTAATCAGATTCCCCCTCAGAGACAACTTGACATTAAATCAAGAAAGAAGATTATTGTATGTGAATATTGCGGTCGAATTCTTGTTGACGATGAAATCATAAAAGAAGGTCACTTGTAAATTACCGATATAAAATAGAAAAAGAGGGTGTCTCAAAAGTCCTGTTTTTTATTGATAATATCTACTCCTATTTTCCGCTGCATTGAATCCCCCATGACCTTGGGGTACTCCTCCCAAGGTGGATGAAAAATCTTCTTATAAGTACATTTACACTAAATGGACGGATTAATTCGCCCCCTTAGAGGAGATGCCGCGAAGCGGCATAGGGGGTTTACATTCCCGGAAAATCCTAACTTTACATAATAATTCACAATTTTACTTTATGACCACTGCTGAATTTAAGAAAATGGTGAATGAGGGAATTCCTTCAGAACTTCCTGCTATTAAATTATATGACAGGAATATTAATCACGCACCAAAAAGAAAAGATATACTTAATGATATTGAAAAGCGGCTCGCGATAAAGAATGCCCTGAGGTATTTTCCTGAAAAATTCCATAATGTTCTTGCCAGGGAATTTGCTGACGAGCTTATGACTTTTGGAAGAATATATATGTACCGGTTCAGGCCTGATTATGAGATTAAAGCCCGACATATTGACGATTTTCCTCACCGTTCACGAAGCGCTGCGGCTATAATGATGATGATCTCAAATAACCTCGATGTTGCGGTAGCCCAGCACCCACATGAACTGATTACTTATGGAGGAAACGGAGCAGTCTTTCAGAACTGGGCTCAGTACCGTTTGACTATGAAATATCTCTCGGAGATGACTGATGAACAGACGCTTGTGATCTATTCCGGTCATCCCCTCGGACTATTCCCTTCGCCCAAAGATGCACCCAGGGCAGTCGTAACCAATGGAATGGTAATTCCAAATTATTCTTCGCAGGATCACTGGGAAAAGTTCAATGCTCTTGGAGTTTCACAATATGGTCAGATGACCGCAGGTTCGTATATGTATATCGGACCACAGGGAATAGTTCATGGTACGACTATTACCATTCTTAATGCTGCCAGGATGATCAGTAAACCCGGTGTTGCTCAAAAAGCCAAACTTTTTGTATCCTCAGGTCTGGGAGGAATGTCAGGTGCACAGCCTAAAGCTGCCTATATTGCCGGTGTAGTTTCGGTTATAGCTGAAGTAAATACGAAAGCTATCAGGACAAGGCATGAACAGGGGTGGGTCGATGAGGTATTTTCAGATTTGAGCAGTCTTGTAAAAAGAGTGAGAGAAGTAATTATATCTAAAACAGTTATTTCCATAGCATACGAGGGCAATATAGTCGACCTCTGGGAGAAATTTGCTGATGAAGATGTTTTTGTGGATCTGGGTTCTGACCAGACATCTTTGCATAATCCATGGTCAGGCGGTTATTACCCTGCAGGACTGAGTTTTGAAGAATCAAACAGAATGATGTCGGAAAATCCCGAGAAGTTTAAAGATGTTGTCAGAAAATCATTAAGGCGGCAGGTGGAGGCGATAAAAAGGCATACTTCCAGGGGTACATATTTTTTTGACTATGGAAACGCCTTTCTTCTTGAAGCTTCGAGAGCAGGAGGAGATGTATTAAAGCCGGATGGAGAGTTCAGATATCCTTCATATGTCCAGGATATTATGGGACCAATGTGTTTCGACTACGGATTCGGACCATTCAGATGGGTCTGCTGTTCCAATCTACCTTCCGATCTGGAAATTACTGACAGAATTGCCATTAATACTCTCAGTCATTTAATTGAAAAATCACCTGACCAGATAAAACAGCAGATGAACGACAATATCCAATGGATTAAGGAAGCAGGTAAAAACAGACTTGTGGTGGGTTCGCAGGCAAGAATTCTGTACGCCGATGCTGAAGGGAGAATGGAAATTGCCTCAGCATTCAATTATGCAGTATCAAAAGGTGTAATTTCAGCGCCGGTGGTGATCGGCAGGGATCATCATGATGTTTCAGGCACCGATTCGCCTTTCAGGGAAACCTCAAATATCCGCGACGGATCAAAATTCACAGCTGATATGGCCGTTCAGAATGTTATAGGCGATTCATTCCGTGGTGCAACATGGGTATCGCTGCACAACGGAGGCGGAGTGGGATGGGGTGAAGTAATTAACGGTGGATTCGGAATGGTACTTGATGGCACTCCAGAGACTGAAGAGAAACTACGTATGATGCTTCATTGGGATGTCAGTAACGGTATTTCACGCAGAAGCTGGGCACGGAACACGGAAGCCATCTTTACTCTTAAAAGAGAAATGGAGAGAACTCCTGGTCTTAAAGTGACGATACCATATATAGCAGATGATAAATTAATCGATAATGTTTTATTGCAAGGATAAGAACTTTCGATAATGTATAGATACTGGTTACACTGCGAATCAGGGAGTGAAACATAGAGAGTCACAGTGGAAGGGAGTATTTTATTTAGTGAAACTCAGTGTATGTTCTTTATTTTGAGATTAAAACTACGGCTATTGCTGCAATTCCATCCTCATCTCCAATGAATCCGAGCTTTTCTGTAGTGGTGGCTTTGACAGCTACATCATCAGGCTGTATTTCAACAATTGCTGATATAGCTTTTTTCATTTCCTCAACAAATGGAGATATTTTAGGTTTCTCCAGGCATATTGTTGCATCAATATTATTCACTCTGTAACCTTTCTGGCTTACCAGGGCAAACGTATTCTTCAGTAATATTTTACTGTCTATATTTTTGTATTTATTGTCTGTATCAGGAAAATAATATCCGATATCTTTCAACCCGGCTGCTCCCAGAAGGGCATCGCATATTGCGTGGAGGAGAACATCACCGTCGGAGTGTGCCACGCACCCTTTGCCAGAAGGTACCCTGACACCTCCGAGCCATAAATCCAAACCTGCTTTTAGCTGGTGAAAATCAATTCCCTGCCCTATTCTGATGTTCATCCCTTTGAACGGTTGGCATTTCTCAACGCATTGAAATCGAATGCGATGGAAAACCGCAGAGTGTGCGCCAGAGGATTATTCTGTGCAACCGGCATGAGATAAGAGAAGTCAAGAGTAAATGCTTTCAGCCTGAAACCTGCACCGGCAGTGAAGTATTTACGGTTGCCTTTGGTTGGATCTTCATAAAAATAGCCACCCCTGATAGCAAACTGATTATTATACCAATATTCGAGACCGAAAGAATAGGTAATTTCATGCATTTCCTCCTTGAAGCCGCCGGGAGCATCGAAAAATGACTGAAATATTGCAACCGGGACTGATACATTCGGATTTCTGCCTTTGATTATACTGTCGGGATTTGTGCTGCTGTAAATAGGAGGAGTGGGAACAAGCAGTTTATTTAGATCGAGTGACGCTGTAATCTTATTAAAGTGATCAAGATTAATAGTGGCGGAAGTACCGAGACGCATATTCATAGGAATGAAATCAGCAGTCTGTGAAGTTGAATAACTCATCTTTGTTCCGATGTTCGAGAAATTAAAACCGAGACCGAGTTGTCCGTCTTTGCTGGATACACTTATCTTCTTCTGATAATAGCCTGAAATGTCAGCCGCAAATGAAGTACCTGGTTTAGTTGCTACTCCTCCGGAATAAGTGCCTCCTGTTAAATTTGAATAGATGAAACGGAATGCGATTCCTCCAGAAAAATGTTCTGAGAACAACCTCGAATAGGCAGCATCAATTGCAAATTCATTAGGAGTAAAGGTGCGCTGAAGGTTTCCGAATTCATCGGTAAATGGTACATCTCCCAGTGACGAGTAAATAAGACTTGCTGATAAAACCTGTTTGGAGTCAATTCTTTTATAACCGGCCAGATAGGCAATATTTATATCCGGAACAAGATTTCTGAGCCAGGGAGAATAAGAAATACCCAATCCGGCATTTCCATCTATAAAAGCATACTTTGCTGGATTCCAGTGATTGCTGTAAACATCAGGTGATGTAGCAACTCCTGCATCCCCCATAGCTCCGGCTCTTGAATCAGGAGCGATAGTCAGGAAAGGAACAACTGTCTGAATGGCGTTCAGCTGTCCGGAACTCTGTGAAAATATCATTGTTGCTCCCGAAAGGGCTATTAGGAATAAAACTAAAGCAACTCTCTTTTTCTTCATAAGGATCATTATCTTTCAACGAATTTACAAATATAAAACTATTTTTCTTCCTTAATATTGTGCATCTCTCACAAAATGATCATTCGACCTGATACCCTTGCTGTTTCACCATTGCCGGTAATAACAGTGACTGTATACGGATACATTCCCCTTCCTACTTTTCTTCCACCCTCATCTTTCCCATCCCATACTACAGGTGGTAGGGTATAGCCTGTTGATCCGATTTTTGTATTTAAGATTCTGATAATTCTTCCGTCAATATTATATATATTTATTGTAACCTCAAGCTCATTATCAGGTCTGTTGTGCTCCAGGCTGATATTTGTTTCATTCATGAAAGGATTAGGATAATTGAAAAGGTTTCTTACCAGGAATTTTTCACCTGTTACAACCTGAAATGATATCGTTTTTTCTGACGAGTTATTGAAATTATCCCATGCTTTAACGGTAATAGTATGATAGCCTTCGCTTAGCCCCGAAAGACTATACTTTACACTTCCTTTCATATAGTTATTGAAATCATCTTCAAAATAGCTGTTAAGTATAAGGGGATGGTCACTATCATTGTCAAGAATGCCAGTCAGATCGTGTCCGATTCCAGTGCCTGTCGTATTTATGCCATCTGTGTCACTTAGAATTGCAAGTAGGGTTGGATTACTGTCGGTAAGACCACCATTCTTAAAGAGTGTGTCATTCATATACAGATTTATTTTCGGGCCTATGTTATCAGTAAGCAACGAGTTGAGGAATCCCCCTACGATTATTTTACTGAAACTTCCATTCATGTCCTCCTTGTTATTACTGGCATAATAACTGATTTTCCCTGAACCGAAAGTATAATCAATATCCCTTGGAACAATAAAAGTAAAGCTGAATCTTCCTTTAGTTGCCATGGTATTGCCACTGAACAGAATGTTGTTCATAAGATTGAAAGTCATAGCCGGCCCGCCGTCATTTGCAAGAGTCTTCACTTTACTTGCTTTGTCGTATACAATAGGAGAGACCACTCCATTGAAAGTTGTAACGGGATTCCCGGTGGCATTTTCAATATGCCCGGTGACTGTAATGAGGGAGAGGGCTTTAAGAGTGTCAACCTTATCATAAACTGGAATCTTATTAACAGAGTCTGTAATAACTTTTCCATGGTAAGGATAGGCAAACTTTAATGCCGGATCTCCCAGCAGTGTGAAGTTCCTTTTATTCGGACCAGTTCCCGATTGATTTTTGGCAATCCTGATAATGTCTCCAAAGCTCAGAGGATTGCCTGATTCGTCATGATTAAAAGCGTAGCTGAAAATATTTCTGTTCAGATCATAATTCGGAGCGGAATAAACTACCCTTGTGGTCGACATCAGGGCAATGCCGCCACCATCTTTATTCAGAAGTACCAATTCCCCACCCGATGGCTTATTCGTCATCTGCCTGGTTGCCAGATTAATATCAATATCATCGAAACGGCTGAATTCACAAGTGGCAGTTATAAATAACGGGAGTCTGCCACCATTTTTCCACGAATTAATATCATCAGTTGTGACTACCCTTTCAGCGGCAAGACCGTTTGCATTTCCATGTCCGGTATAATTGAAAATAAGACATCCCGAATTTATGCGATCATTGATTGCTTTGTTCACTTCAGGATAAGACTGGCCACTCCCTGTCGTCATCTGAGGGTATGCATCGAGATAAATTTTATCAATATTATAGGCTGGGACACTGTCAGTTATAACAGAGGCAAGACCCTCGGCATCTATCATATGCGTATTCCCATCTTCATCATCGGCAGTTAAACAGACCACATTTTTCCAATCGCCCATATTTGCAGGATCGAGGTATCTCTTAATCTTTGTTATAACTATACCTGCCTGAATAGTATCTGAAACCGGCAGGCGACCAATTCCAATGTTTAGTGTGCCATCTGCTTCTCCGGCTCCATCTTCAAGAAGTCCATAAAAATCATCTGATGTAAAGGAAGAAACAACAACGTTAGAGTTCTCGGACTGGTAAGTAGGAATGAAATTCGGATTATTTGGAGGAGGTGTTTTGTTTTCATAAGAACCATCCCCGAAAAGAAGCAGATATTTAAGCGGATGGCCACTGCCATTCTGTCTTATATACTTCATTCTTAAAAAGTTTCTTATGGCAGCAATATCTGGTACACCTCCTGAAAATTCGTTATATATCTGTTCCGGAGTAACGATCAGTGTGATCAGGCCATCGTTCTTAAGATGAATATCTGCCAGTTCTTCAGCATATGCTTTGAATAAAGGGTGAGTAACAATTATCATATCGGCGGGAGCAGATGAATGAAGATTCTGATTCGGAACTGTAACCGGTTTAATTAAAGGAACAGCAGCATTTTCAGTTGTAAAAGCTATAAATGTCCTAAGCGTATCAGAAGAATATTTGAAATTAATATTATCTCCGTTTTTTGTAAATTGTATCTGCTTAATATTAAGAGGATCAGTAACATCCCAGATCTCCGGATCGTAATTTGAGCTTTTTAAGCTAAAATTGCTAATATTGCCGGGTGCAACAGATTTTGAATCGCTGTATTGCATTTCTGTTCCGGAAAATGAATTCGACTGTCTTCCCTGCAGGGTTATCCAATCGAGCCAGCCATGGGCTCCAGTTTCCCCGTTATTATAAAATGTAATATCATAAGCCGGTGAGGTTGAAGAGGGTTGAATTGAACCTGCTGAATCAGTGATCTGCGCATAAGTGCCGGTAAAGTCGAATAGATCGACGCCATCAACCAGAATGCTTTTTTGGAGTGAGCTTCCATCGGATAGTCTGAAGATTGTGGGAACTGAGGCCCTTGCAGCAACTCTGATATTGTATTTAATGTTTTCTGAAGTCATCAGTTCACTGAATCCTGGATCGATATGTACAGTAGAAATTTCCTGAAACCACTCTCTTCCTGATTGAATAAGGTTTACATTATCCTGTTCATGTATAAATAAAGCGTCTGATTCCGATGAATTGTAGGATGCTGGCTCTGTTGGTTCGATAGCATCAACAATTTGTTTCCCGGGTTCCGGGCCTGATGTAAGAAAATAAAATGCGGTATCGGAATAATTGTGACGCAGGTAATCATACTGTCCGGTGGTTTGATTATATATCCACCTGCCTGTCGCTTTTGCAAAGAAAAGAAGATAATCGCCATCATTAAATATACCATCACTTCCGGTATATAACTGAATAGCAATCTCTTTCAGGTCATCGGGTTTTGGTGCATCATTGAAATAAGAAAGCTGGCCATAGTTGTTGCCAAAAATCATGGGATTGGATGGATTCTCCAGGCCAAGCTGTTTGAGTTTTGAATAGTCGATCCTGTATATTCCGTCGGAAGTTATGGCAATCTTGAACCATATACCTTCTGAGAGTTTGGAAGCCGAAGAATAACTATCTTTGGAATTCTGAGCATAAATGTCAGCCGTTAAAAGCAACAGTGCTACCGATATTTGAAAAAAGCATCTCATTGTACCCACAAAGATAGAAATGTGCTTCTTGTTTGTTAGTTTATTTTGTTTTTTTGTAAACCTGAATTAAGATAATAATAACGACATCATTCCGTTGATATTGTAGTAATTTTTAATATGTTGAGACGCCTAAACTTAATAGCATTATTTATCTTTTTCATGGCTTCATATTGTTCTGGACAGGAGATTGATCCGGGTCCCGGCTACCAGATGATGATGATAAACAATCCTGCACTTGCCGGGAGCTGCGGCGATGGTGAATTGAGGCTGTCTTATCTTAATTTTTATCCGGGCAATAATTATAATCTTCATTCTGTATATTTTTCATATGATTCGTATTTTTCACAAATTCATGGAGGAGCAGGAATATATCTCACAGATGATTACCTGGGTGGTATAATTAACGATTTCAGAGGAGGATTATCATACTCCTACTTTTTGCAGGCAGGCAAGGATCTCTTCATTAACGGAGGGCTTTCTGCTTCCATTTATCACAGGGGTTATGACTTTAACAATGCAATATTGCCCGATCAGATTGATCCCCTTGGAGGAGTATCACTACCTTCCTCGGAAACGCTGACATTACCCGGAAGAACCGTATTTGATATTGGGGCAGGGTTTCTTTTTACATCCGGAAAATTTTCAGGCGGCTTCTCAATAAATCATCTTGCTGAACCTGATTTATCTGCAGCAGGCAGTTCTTCTGACAGATTAAAGAGAAAACTGCTCGTCCATCTGTCAGAGGATCTCACTGTCAGCAAAGCGCAGAATCTGAAAATCGAACCTCTTGCTTACTTTGGTATACAGGGTGGATACATAAATGGCGGGGCAGGAGCAGCGCTGGAGATTAAGTCGCTGGCAATTAATGGTGTCATAATGGGGAATAACGGAAAAAATCTGAATATTCAAACAGGGTTTTCTTTCAGGGCCGGCAGAATTACCGGATTCTACAATTATCGTTTTAATGTGGCTTCCGGCAATAAATTATTGCCCATATCGCTTCTGCATCAGACAGGACTGGCTTTCAGTTTGAATAATGTTGAAAAAAGAAATACAATCAAAACAATAAATTTCCCTAAATTGTAGTTATATTTGATGAGTAAAAAAAAGATTTAGTAAAAATTATTATATTTGGGTATTCTTAAAAGCCATAAAACTAAAGGAGTTATGTATAAATTCAGAGCCTTACCAGTTGTTTTAATCACACTCTTGCTTTTTACCTCCTGCATATTTAAGAAGAAGGGTAAAGACGAAATTTCCACTTCAACAGGATGGAAGTATAATGATCCTGACATGGGTGGGTTTGAAGTTGCTACTGGCGCTGAACAGAAAACCGGACCTGGCCTGGTACTGATTGAAGGTGGACGTTTTACGATGGGACAGGTTGCCCAGGATGTTATGTTCGACTGGAATAACAGCCCAAGAACTGTTACAGTATCTTCATTCTACATGGATGAGACAGAGGTTAAGAATGTTGATTACCGTGAATATCTTTTCTGGCTGCGCAGGGTATACAAAGATTATCCTGAAGTTTACAGAAGAGCACTGCCTGATACATTAGTATGGAGAACTCCAATGGGATTCAATGATCCTTATGTCCAGTATTATTTCCGTCACCCTTCATATAATAATTATCCTGTTGTTGGTGTAAGCTGGGTAAAGGCAAATGATTTTTGCCTTTGGAGAACCGACAGGGTTAATGAGCAATTGCTTATCGATGAGGGAGAGCTGAACCCCGATCCGAATCAGACAAATGAAAAGAACTTTAATACTGAAGCATATCTGGCAGGTCAATATGAAGGTGTTGTAAATCAGTTACGCGAGAGTAAAGATCCGAATAAGACCGAACGCAGGACTAACTTTGAGGATGGTGTGCTGCTTCCAAGTTACAGGCTGCCTACCGAAGCTGAATGGGAATTTGCAGCATATGCTCTCAGAGGGAACACATTTGAGGAGAGGATTTATGAAAGAAGAATTTATCCATGGGATGGACATAACGTCAGGAATTCATCAAAAAAGAACAGGGGTCAGATGATGGCGAACTTCGTTCGCGGCAGAGGTGACCTTATGGGAGTTGCAGGAGCCCTGAATGATAACGGTAGTATTACAGTTGATGTAAAATCATACTGGCCAAATGATTATGGTCTTTACTGTATGGCTGGTAATGTTAACGAATGGGTACAGGATGTTTACCGTCCTCTTAGTTCAGAAGATATTGATGAATTTAATCCTTTCAGAGGGAACGTATTTACTGACCTTAAGCGCGATGCAAATGGTTCGGTAGTTGCAAAGGATAAACTCGGGCGTTTAATTATTGATACCGTTAAAGATGTTGACGTCGCAAACAGATATAACTATCAGAAAGGAGATTACCGGAACTACAGGGATGGCGATCTTCAGTCGGCCATACCAAACGGTGGAGGAGATGATTATAAAACAGAGGATGGGAAAAAAGGATCTTTGAGGATGTACGCTCAGGACAGCAATCCAACCAGCAGCGATTTTGTAACTCTTATAAATGATAATGCCAGGGTGTATAAAGGTGGATCATGGAGAGACAGAGCTTATTGGCTCAATCCCTCAACCAGAAGATTCCTCGATCAGGAAAGCAGCCGTGATGATATTGGTTTCAGGTGCGCAATGATCAGGGTTGGAAGTCCTTCAGGTTTATAAGACCCGGTTCTATGAAAATAAGCCTCATTATGTAATCATAATGAGGCATTTTTTTAAAGGTATGAAAACAGAACAAATATACAGGCTATTTCAGGAATCAAAAGGTGTATCAACCGATTCCCGAACAGTAGGAAAAGAGCAGATTTTTTTTGCTCTGTGGGGTGACAATTATAACGGGAATAAATTTGCTTCCGATGCGCTTGCCAGAGGTGCTTTAAGTGCCGTTATTGATGATCCTCTGTTTGAAACAGAAAACACAATCCTTGTAGATGACTGCCTCTTTGAACTACAGGCTCTTGCCTCACATTACAGGAAGGAACTGAAAGTTCCGGTTCTTGCTATAACAGGAACCAATGGCAAAACAACAACCAAAGAACTCATTGCTACAATACTTTCCAAAAAGTATAAAGTTCATTATACCAGGGGAAACCTGAATAATCATATCGGGGTACCTCTTACGATTCTGTCAGCTTCTGCCGATACTGAAATATTGATAATTGAAATGGGTGCCAGTCACATTGGTGAGATAAGGACCTTATGTCTTATAGCAAAACCCGATTATGGATTAATCACGAACATTGGTACTGCCCATATTGAAGGATTTGGATCAGCCGATGGCGTTGCAAGGGCGAAAACAGAATTGTATGAACATCTTCGCAAGGTAAACGGGATAGCTTTGTATAATGATAAAGATCCCCTTCTGGCTGAAAAAATATTTAAAATCATTAACAGGGCTGTTCCCTTTTCTGATCCAACCGGCACGGATCTTCTGATTGAAACGGTCCCCTCTGATCTTACTCTAAAGATATCAATAACCTATCTTCATCAAACACATATAATAAATACTAACTTGTTTGGCAGCTATAATCTCGAAAATATAAGAGCAGCAGTAGCTACCAGTCTTTTCCTTGGTGTTGAGATGAAAGATATAATTGAAGCAATTGAGCAATATGCGCCTGCAAATAACAGGTCGCAGGTAAAAAGAACAAAAAACAATACTCTTATCTGTGATTCTTATAATGCCAATCCAACAAGCATGAGGTTAGCAATTGACTCTTTTTCGGCAATAAAGGCTGACCATAAAATTATTATCATTGGAGATATGCTTGAACTTGGTGAGAAGAGCGAAGAAGAGCATCTTAAAGTGTTGAAAATGCTTCAGTCAGACATTGCAGAAAAAGTGCTTCTTTTAGGCCCGGTATTTTATAAAATATCAGCAAAATCAGGCTTTAAAGCATTTGATAAAATAGATAAACTAATGGAATTTATTAGGGGCGTACCGTTAACGGGAAACACGATACTTATAAAAGGTTCAAGGGGAATGGGGCTTGAGAAGATATACGATCTCCTATAATAAAATCACTAAAGTTTTGCGTCTATTTATAACCTCTAACCCTGGTATTGGCTCAGAGGTTGTCAGTTAATTTCCTGCAAATGTCAGGTTAATCAGTAGAACTTCGGATCTGCTTCCCAATCTGACTCTTGGTCCCCACAAACCGTAGCCCGAAGAAACTATAAAATTTGTATTCCTCTTCTTCAGATAACCATAGCTTAATTCATAAATCATCCTGGTCACATAATTAAGAGGCCACATCTGTCCGTTATGAGTATGTCCCGAAAGCTCCAGATCAATGCCGTACTTTGCAGTTTCATCGAGATGAAAGGGTTGGTGATCAAGTAATATAACCGGTTTTGTGGTATCTGCCAGTTTCATTAATTCTCCTAATGGCATTCGTTCTTTTCTGTAAAAACGGTATGAATCCCTGTCGATTCTTCCTATTATCTGAATTCCGCCCTCAATCGTCACCATTTCATCTTTTAAGACTCTTATTCCTTTGCTTTCAATGTATGGAATCGTACGATTTGCACCACCGATAAATTCATGGTTCCCGGTAATTGCATAAAGACCATCAACGCATTCAGGCCATGTAAAATACTGCAGGAGATCACCTCTTAATACCGGACCAATTTCTCCATCTACTATATCACCAAGCAGCAGGACAAGATCGGGTTTCAGGTCTTTTATCATACCTGACATCTTTTTCAGGCTTCTTTTTCTTATTATACTCCCGAGATGAATGTCCGAGACTGCTGCAATCCGCAAAGTTTTGACTGATCCGGCCGACTTGTTTATTGTGATATTATATTCACGTGTAACAGGAATTATTGCATTAATAAATCCTCCTATTATTAACATGGATGATGCAGCTGCTATGATAATGAATGACCATTTGCGGTAATGAAGAAGATTATCGCCTTTTATAATTCCGGGAATTTTCAGGATAAGTAAAATAATATCAGACAGAAGAAAAAATAAAAAACCATAAAGCATGAAAGCGAGCCAGAATCCTCCTACAATATTCAGGATATCAGTGATAACTGAGGAATGTTTTGATTCAAGGATCTTTGCAAAAATAAAAAGCGCAGCAAGCAAAAAAAATGTAATTGAATATAATACCCTGTTTCTCTGAAGGCATGGTATTGCCTTATATCCTTTATAGAATAGGTAGATATTTACCAGTGAGTAAATTGTGAGTGCTATTGAAAAAAACACTATCATCTGATATCTCTTCATTTTAAAAGGAGTTTTACGATGTCAGGCTATTATAAGTTTTATTGCCCTTGATATAAAACTCAAAAACGATGCTCTTGTTCAATACATATTCCTGATTGTGATTAATCTCTATTTTCTTTATGACTTCTCTCTTTTCTCTGAGTCCGTTTATAACTCTATAGAAATCCATATGTGCCTTCCATACAGCTCTTACACTTCTGAAACTACCTTTAACCAGAAAATACATAGCAGCAAGTCCGTCGAGAAGTCTTCTTATAAACATAATAGAATGTAATTTATTGTCTGGCAGATTTTTATAGAGGAGAAACAGGCTGTTCCTGAAGTTAAGATAAGTTTTTAAAGGAGAACTATAAGGGAGTGTACCGCCGCCAACATGATAAATAATTGATTCAGGTATAAAGCATACCCGGTATCCTGCTTTTTGGAATCGCCAGCATAAATCTATCTCTTCCATATGGGCAAAGAAATCGGTATCGAATCCGCCGCATTTAGTCCATGCCTCACTTTTTACGATCATGCATGCGCCGCTGGTCCAGAAAACGTTTACTTGCGAATCATATTGACCTGTGTCTTTTTCAGTTTTATTTATGACTCGTCCGCGACAGAATGGATATCCATACTTATCAATAAAGCATCCTGCAGCACCGGCATGCTCAAAATGATCTTTGTTATAATATGAAAGTATTTTTGGCTGGCACGATGCCACATCTGGATTGTTATCCATAAAACTGACCAGAGGCCTGAGCCAGTTTTCTGTGACCTCAATGTCTGAATTTAATAAAACGAAGTATTTGGCATCAACCTTATTAAGTGCTTCGTTATATCCACCGGCAAATCCATGGTTTTTATCAAGTTTTATGAGTTTCACGTCGCTGAAATTTTCGGCTATCCAGTCGACTGATCCGTCAGTCGATCCGTTATCAGCGACACAGACAATAGTATCATCATCTATGGAATAATTAATCACCACTCCCAGGAACATTTTCAGGAACCCAAGTCCATTCCAGTTTAATATTACCACAGCTGTTTTAGCCATTTCCAACAGGCTTTTTGTGTTTCCATCTGCGATGACTCCAGATCCAGTTCTCGGGTTTTTCTCTGATTATCTCCTCTAGTCTTCTTACATGCTTTTCCGTTATCACCTCTTCAGAAAGCCCTTTAGCATGGTCAAACAGAAGTTCTATATCAAGATTGTAATATCCCCGTTTAACTTTTTGAACATGAAAGAAGACAATTGCCATATCGTATTTCGATGCGATCTTGCCGGCGCCTGTAAATACTGCTGTATCCTGATTCAAGAATGTTGTCCAGTATTTAATATCTCCCATGGCAGGAATCTGATCGGAAATAAAAACTGATAGTGTATTTATATTATTCTTTCTGTAGTTTATTATTTCTCTTATTACCTGTGATGTCGGAGTAAGAACTATGCCGTCTTTTGACCTGTTATTATTCACAAAATTATTAAAGTACTTGTTCTGTAAAGGTTTATATATTATGATGGTTTTGTATTTCAGATAATATGGAAGCAGTGTGGGCCATTCCCAGTTATTGTAATGGCCAAGCACAGCAATTATATCTCTTTTTTCCTCCCGGAGTTTGTTGATAATTTCCAGGTTGCTGTATGTGAATCGTTTCTTTTGGTTTAATTTGGTCAGATGAGTGGACTTTAATGTTTCAATAATTATATCTGCCAGATGCCGATAGAATTTTTTTTCAATGATTTTAAGTTCCGTATCAGTTTTTTCAGGGAACGAGTTTCTGAGATTTGTTGCAACAACCTTCCGGCGATAACCTGCAACATTGTATAGAACCAGATAGAGAAAATCAGAAAAGATATAGAGAACCGGCAAAGGTAAAAGCGTTATGATCCAGTTTAATCCGTAAAAAAGGTAGTATCCTATCGCCGCCATCTGATCAAAAAGGTTTATTTTTTCATAAATTTACTTACAATTTCCAGGATTTCGATAAAAACATCACCATTCGAAGCTATAAATTCTTCGCCATTAAGGTTTTTCTCATTACCTGAAAAATCACTCACCCTTCCCCCTGCTTCTCTTACCAGAAGCATTCCTGCTGCAATATCCCATTCATGAAGTCCATATTCATAAAATGCATCGAATCTTCCACAGGCAACGTAAGCCAGATCAATTGCAGCTGAGCCAAGCCGTCTTATTCCGTGAGTATGTTTACAAAAATGGGCAAGACATTTCATGTAAGAATCCAGTAAATTGAAATCGCTGTAGGGAAATCCGGTGGCTACAAGACTGTCAGCAAGCTTTGAAGCTCCCGATACGTGAATCCTTGACCCATTCAACCAAGCTCCTCCGTTCTTCCAGGCAGTAAAAACTTCATTACCGCTGACCTCGTAAACAATACCGGCAATAACTTCATCATATTCCTTAAGTCCTATACTGATTGAATAAGGATGAAAACCATGCAGAAAATTGGTCGTGCCATCAAGCGGGTCTATGACCCAGCAGTATTTCAAACCTACTTTCTTTGAAGTTCCTTCCTCAGTAATAAATCCGGCTTCCGGCAGGAGAAGGCTCAGTTTTTCCACCAGCATTTTTTCAGATCCTTTATCAACATAACTGACAAAATCGTTCAACCCTTTTTTCTCTGTCCTGCTTATATCAAATCCATCCGATTCCTTTCGAATGAAATTGCTTGTTTCACTGGCAGCTTTTTCAAGTTCAGCACATAAATATTTAAGATCGAGCATGATTTGATTTATTCAATTAATTCAATATTCATTCTTCCTGAGAGAGAAACCTTTGTAAGCCTGACTGTTTTTATCTGTCCTGTAAGTCTTGATTCCCAGGGGTACTCCACCCTGATATAATTGGAGGTAAACCCTGTTATTAATCCTTCATTCCGTGTGCTTTCAAACAAGACATTTGAGTACTGACCTGCGTTCAAATTATTAAATATAATGTTTTTCTTTTTAGAAAGCGCTATAAGCCTTTTACTTCTCTTTTCTTTATCTGTGAAAGATACTTTTCCGGGAAGGTGTTCTGCCAATGTATCGGGTCTCTCGGAAAAAGTGAAAACATGCAGGTAGGATAGAGGAATATTATCAAGGAAGGAGTATGTGTCCTCAAAATCAGAATCCAGTTCTCCGGGGAATCCCACTATTACATCAGCTCCTATTCCGGCTAAAGGAATCCTTTCAAGAACAGATTTTATCCTTGAGGTAAAGATTTCCCTGGTATATCTTCTTCTCATAAGGCCAAGGATTTTATTACTTCCGCTTTGCAGAGGAATATGGAAATGGGGGAGTATTTTTTCATTGTTTTCCGCCAGGTCAAGCAGGTCATCTGTTAATAGGTTTGGTTCAATTGACGATATCCTGAACCTTTCAATGCCGCTTATTTTAACCAGCTCTTTAAGCAAACTTGTAAATGAGTCTCCTGTTGACTTTCCAAAATCACCGATATTGACACCTGTTATTACAATTTCTTTTACTCCTTTCCCGGCTATGTGTTCTGCCTCGCTGATTATTGAGGAAATTTCCGGATTTCTGCTTCGCCCACGGGCAAGAGGAATAGTACAATATGAACAGGAGTAATCGCAACCGTCCTGAATTTTCAGAAATGACCTTGTTCTATCGCCCAGAGAATATGACGGATTAAAGTCTTCATCTGGCTTTATGTTGCAGGAATGAATTTCTGTCTTTTTTCTCTTTTCAAAGCCTGATAAATAATCGGAGATATTGAACTTTTCATTAGTACCCAGAACCAGATCCACACCAGGGATAGAAGAAATCTCCTGCGGTTTCAACTGGGCATAGCAACCAACTACTGCAATAAAAGCCCCTGGAGACAGGCTAATGAATTTTTTGATCGCCTGCCTGCATTTTTTGTCGGCAGTATCGGTGACCGAACATGTGTTGATTATGTAAATATCAGCTTTTGAGTTTGCAGGAACTTTTTCAAATTTCTCTTCGGGAAATGACCTTGAAATAGTTGATGTCTCGGCAAAGTTGAGTTTACAGCCAAGCGTATGAAAAGCTACTTTTTTCTTATAAACAGTCATATTGTTCCTAAATCCCCTATATGATTTTCTTCGTCCACCCCGACCCCTTGGGGGGCTTCATTATATAGTAATTATCACTTTGGCTCTGTGAAACTCTGTGATTCTCTGTGTCTCTCAGTGTCAGTTCTTTTTTTAGTTTCTTCTTAAAGTAGCTTACTTGCAAGTTCAGCCAGGAAGCTGCGTTCACCCTTTACCAGATTGACATGTGCAAATATATCCTGATCCTTCATTTTATCAGACAGGTAACTTAATCCGTTTGACGCAGTATCCAGATATGGTGAATCTATCTGTTCAATATCACCAGTAAAGACCATCTTGGTCCCTTCACCTGCTCTTGTTATAATCGTTTTGATCTCGTGTGGTGTCAGATTCTGTGCTTCATCAACAATAAAGAAAATGCTCGAAAGACTCCGGCCTCTTATATACGCCAGTGGAGTTATAACCAGTTTATCTTCTTTCATCATATCATTTATCCGTAGAAACTCGGGACTCTGGTGACTGAATTTATGCTTAATTACCGTCAGATTATCATACAGAGGCTGCATATACGGATCCATCTTTTCTTTTACATCACCTGGTAAAAAACCCAGATCACGATTTGCAAGAGGCACTATGGGACGGGCCAGAAATATCTGCTTATATCTCTTGTGCTGCTGTAATGCAGCTGCCAGTGCAAGAAGGGTTTTCCCGGTTCCGGCTTTGCCTGTTAATGAGACGAGTTGGATATCAGGATTTGAGAGAGCCTCGAAAGCAAATGTCTGCTCGGCGTTCCTTGGATCAATTCCATATGTAGTTTGCTTGATCACCCTGCTAAGAGTTTTATTGACAGGGTTATAATGGGCAAGAGCGCTTGAACCGTTGTTTTTCATTATAAAAAACTGATGACCTGTAAGATTTGGCTCAAGATTGAATTCTCGCGAACCGACCCCTTCCGGAACTTCATAAAGTTTACTTATAGATTCCTGATTGACTCCTTCCAGAATCCTTATACCTTTATATAAATCATCAATATTGGCAACCTTGTCGTTTTCATAGTCCTGTGCAATTATCCCCAGGGATTTAGCTTTCATTCTGAGATTAATGTCTTTTGTGATAAGCACTACAGTCTTATCTTTATTGGCACTGCAGACATATTCTGCAATAGCAAGAATTCTGTGATCAGCTGTCCTTTCGGGAAAAGATTGGCTTACTTTTTCGGAGAAGTCTTTGCCTGTTTCGATATGCATATTTCCAAGGTTCTCACCAAGGGGAATATTGGCGGTCAGGAGCATATCACCCGAAAGTTTGTCAAGTTCGCGTGTAAATTCACGGGCATGAAAGTTGATGAGATCGTTCCCCCTTTTGAATTTATCAAGTTCCTCCAAAACGACTATTGGAATAATAATATCATTCTCCTCAAAGTTGTAAATGCATTTATAATCATGAAGTAAAACGTTTGTATCAATTATAAAAAGTTTCTTGTTGTGCTTTCTTCTCATCGTTAATTATTTAATATCAATAGTTTACACCTTAAAAGACAAACTGGTTCCAATGTGCAAAAATAACTAAATTACGGCAGAAATTGTAATCTGTGTGTAAAGTATGTTTATTTGTATGAAAAAGGTCTAATGTGTTTATAAAATGACATACGCTCAAACCATCGAGTTCTTATTCAGTCAGCTTCCTGCCTACCACAGGATAGGTAAAGCTGCTTATAAAAATAACCTTAATAACACAATCATTCTAGACAATTATTTCAAAAACCCTCACCAAAAGTACCCTACTGTTCATGTTGCCGGAACAAATGGAAAAGGTTCCGTTACCCATATGATTGCATCTGTTTTACAGGAAGCAGGTTATAAAACAGGATTATATACTTCGCCACACCTGAAAGATTTCAGAGAAAGAATTAAAGTTAATGGTGAAATGATTTCAGAAAACGATGTGGTTGGTTTTGTGAAAAAAAATAAAGATATAATTGAGTCAGTAAGACCATCTTTCTTCGAGATGACTGTAGCCATGGCCTTTAATTACTTTGCTGAATGTGAAGTCGATGTTGCAGCCATTGAAGTTGGTCTGGGAGGACGGCTCGATTCAACAAATATCATAAAACCTGAATTATCGGTAATCACAAATATCGGCCACGATCATATGGATCTTCTTGGAGACACATTTGAGAAAATTGCTGTAGAAAAGGCAGGAATTATTAAAAAAAATATCCCCGTCTTGATAAGCGAAACACAACCTGAAACCAAAGATATTTTTATTAAAAAAGCTGAAGAATGCAATTCTCCAATCTTATTTGCTGATAAAATCTTTTTATGCAACCTTGATAAAAATGAGAACCTGACCAACGGCAGGAGATATACAATAACATATACGTCGACTGGAAAACAAATCGGGGGTTTGACGATGCTCGGAGGGGACTACCAGTCAAAAAATCTCCAGGCAGTTTTCGCTGCCTTTAGTTTATTAAAAAAGATCTTTGCGGTTTCTGATGAAAATATAACCGATGGCATCGTTAATGTGGTCAAAAATACCGGTCTGCTCGGGAGATGGCAGTTATTGAATACTTTCCCTTTAACTATCTGCGATACAGGGCACAATAAGGAAGGTCTTGAGTATGTTCTGGATCAGATAAAAAGAACTCCGAAATCGGCATTACATATAATCCTTGGTTTTGTCAATGATAAGGATCTGGGATCAGTTTTGCCTCTGTTCCCGACCGATGCAATATACTATTTTACAAAAGCTTCTGTTCCAAGGGCTCTGAATGAGGTAAATCTTAAGGCAGAAGCTGCAAGGTACGGACTGAAAGGACAGAGCTTTGCTGATGTCATGACTGCTCTTGCCAGCGCAAGAATGAATGCGAAAGAATCAGATCTGATTTTTATCGGAGGAAGCACTTTTGTAGTTGCTGAGGTGATTTAATTTAAGGATAACAACGTGTGGTTAATTTGTAAATGCAGGTGTTGGGTAACATTTTAATTATTTAAATTTGTGAATATCAATTCTGATGATTAATGAAAAGAATTTTCGTAATTATAATCTGGATAGTCTCAGTAATCAATCTTAATGGTCAGACAGAGAAGGAGATAACCATACTGCATACGAATGATCTTCACTCGAGGCTTATGGGATATGCTCCTGAATCTGAATATTCTCCACTAACTATAAAAGATGATAAGACAGTTGGTGGGTTTGCGAGGATTGCTGCCATAATTAAAACAGAAAAAGAAAACAGCAAAGGAGTAACCCTGGTACTTGATGCCGGGGATTTCATGATGGGAACACTTTTCCCGAGCATTGAAAAAAAATCTGGATTTCAACTTAGGTTAATGAAATCAATGGGTTATGATGTTACATGTTTTGGTAACCACGAATTTGATTTTGGACCGGAATGGCTGGCGACTGTAATCAGAACATCGGCAGGTAATGGTATGATTCCTTCGTTGCTCATAGGTAATGCCACATTTGACAGGAAGGATATAAGAGATGATGGTCTTGAAAAACTTCTTTCCGAAAATATTATAAGCAGGAAATTAATTCTGATAAAGGATGGTATAAAATTTGGCTTTTTTTCAATAATTGGAAAGGATGCAGTTAAGGATGCTCCTCGTGCAGATCCGGTTACCTTTGAAAAACAATCCTCTTTTGCGAGGAAAATGGTGAAAGAGCTTAAGTCTGAAAAATGTGATATTATTATCTGTCTTTCTCATTCAGGGGTCACAAAAGAAAAGAATGGAGAATGGGGTGGTGAAGATGTTGANNAGGCTGTAAAAGGAATTGATCTTATAATCGGAGGGCATACTCATACGAAACTTGATCAGCCTATAATAATAAAAGGTATTCCTATAGTTCAGGCCGGGGAATTTGGTCAGTTTGTTGGATGTTTAAAGTTATCATATTCGCCTGAAAAACTAAAACTTACGAGCTACAGGCTTATTCCGGTTGATGATAATGTTTTGGGAGATGGTCATATAAATGGTATTATTCAAGAACAGAAGGAAAAGATCAATCAGCAAATACTTAAACCTCTCGGAATGGATTACAATAAGCCGGTAGTTGAATCCGGTTTCAAAATCGAAGGGAATGATGTTGGAGACTATGTAAACAGCAATATCGGGCCACTGATTGCTGATGCAATCCAATATTATGTTAATTTTCATAATAGAAAAGGTACGGATATCAGCATGGTTGCTGCAGGAATGATATTCGACAAAATCGTACCCGGAGTACAGACGGCACCCGATATTTTCAGAGTAA
>PMIJ01000018.1 GCA_003157015.1 Bacteroidales bacterium | reverse complement strand
CTGTTCTCTTGCTTTCTTATTAACGAACGGGGACCGAAGTACGGTATAAATCTTTTTGTGGGTCGGCAGCGGAATTGGTCCGCTTACAACTGCACCAGTAGATTTTACTGTTTTTACGATCTTCTCGGCAGATTTATCTACCAGGTTATGATCATAAGATTTCAGTTTAATGCGAATTTTTTGACTCATCTTTTAAAGAATTTTTCCTTTTGTAATTTCTACAATTCTGTTTGATATATCTGCAGGTACCTGTTCATAATGAGAGAACTCCATGGTTGAAGTTGCTCTACCCGAGGTAAGAGTACGAAGTACTGTAACATAACCGAATTTTTCGGCCAGAGGTACTTTTGCTTTAACGACTCTTGCGCCTGCTTTCGATTCCATACCTTCCACTCTTCCTCTTCTCCTGTTAAAATCGCTGATTACTTCACCAACATATTCTTCAGGAGTAACAACTTCTGTAGACATGATTGGTTCAAGAATTACAGGATTGCATTTGCCTGCAAATTTCCTGAATGCCTGTTTGGCAGCTATTTCAAATGAAAGAGCATCCGAGTCAACCGGATGGTAAGAACCGTCTTTGAGTACTACTTTAAGGCTGTCGAGAGGAAATCCTGCAAGTGGTCCGTTGACCATTGCTTCACGGAATCCTTTTTCAATAGATGGAATATACTCCTTCGGAATATGGCCACCCTTAACCTCATTTATAAATTGAAGGCCTCTTGTATTTTTATCAGCCGGCATTAATTCGAAAGTCATATCGGCAAATTTTCCACGGCCTCCGGTCTGTTTTTTGAATACTTCACGGAATTCGGCTGTGCCCGTAATAGCCTCCTTGTATGCAACCTGGGGCGCTCCCTGATTACATTCGACTTTAAACTCTCTTTTAAGCCTGTCAATAAGAATTTCCAGATGCAGTTCACCCATGCCATTGATAATAGTCTGTCCGCTGTCGGGATCAGTCCTGACCTGGAATGTAGGATCTTCTTCAGCAAGCTTATTGAGTGCCATCGATAATTTGTCAACATCGGCCTGAGTCTTAGGCTCAATTGCCACCCCGATAACCGGTTCGGGAAAATCCATCGATTCAAGCAGGATAGGCTTGTTTATGGCGCATAATGTGTCACCGGTTTTTATATCTTTAAATCCGACACCGGCACATATATCGCCGGCTGAGATGCTTTCTTTCGGATTCTGTTTATTTGCGTGCATCTGGAAGAGACGATTAATGCGTTCTCTTTTCCCTGTTCGTACATTCAATACCGTATCACCAGCTTTCAGTATGCCTGAATAAATGCGCAGAAATGCCAGACGTCCGACAAACGGGTCAGTGGCAATCTTAAATGCGAGAGCGGCCATTGGAGCATCGTCATCGGGCTCACGAATAATTTCCTCATCATTTCTTGGGTCAATTCCTATTACAGAACCCTTATCGACCGGCGAAGGCAGAAAAGCGATTACCGCATCAAGAAGACTCTGAACTCCCTTATTTTTGAAAGCCGCACCACATATTACGGGAATTGCAAGACCGTCAATTGTGGATTTTCTCAGAGCTGTTAAGATCTCATCGGCGGTTATGGAATTATGATCTTCCAGGTATCTTGCCAGCAGAGTATCATCAACACTTGCTACCTCTTCTATAAGCTTACCTCTCCACTCTTCTGCTTCTTCCAGCAGATCTGCAGGAACCGCAACTGTTTCAAAGGTTGTGACATTAGCTTCATCGGTATGATAAATGAGCGCCTTCATGTCAACCAGGTCTATTACTCCTGTAAAATTCTCTTCAGCGCCAATTGGTATCTGAACAGGAACCGGATTAGCACCAAGTTTTTCCTGAATCTGCTGAACGACGCTAAAGAAATCGGCGCCGGCACGATCCATTTTATTTATAAAAGCAATGCGCGGCACAACATATTTATTGGCCTGTCTCCACACTGTTTCCGACTGAGGTTCAACACCTCCTACAGCACAAAAAACAGCCACCGCTCCATCGAGAACCCTGAGCGAGCGTTCTACTTCAACCGTAAAATCAACGTGCCCTGGTGTATCAATGATATTAATTTTAAAGTCGTCGCCTTTATATTTCCAATATGTAGTTGTAGCGGCAGAAGTTATTGTGATCCCTCTTTCCTGTTCCTGAACCATCCAGTCCATCTGGGCATTTCCGTCATGTACCTCACCCATACGATGTGTACGACCAGTATAGAACAGAATACGTTCTGTAGTAGTGGTCTTACCGGCATCTATGTGGGCCATGATCCCGATGTTTCTGGTATATTTCAGATTTTTATCCATCTGTCTTTAATACAACTACCTCTTTTTATCCTCTAAAACCGGAAATGAGCAAAAGCCTTATTTGCTTCAGCCATCCTGTGCGTATCTTCTTTTTTCTTGTATGCGCCACCTTCAAGCTTATAAGCTGCCATTAATTCTGCTGCCAGCCTTTCAGCCATTGAATGACCTGTTCTTTTTCGTGCAAATGATATCATGTTTTTCATGCTTATGCTCACTTTCCTGTCGGTCCTGATCTCCATAGGTACCTGGAAAGTTGCACCTCCAACCCTACGGGCTTTCACTTCAACCTGAGGGGTAACATTATCAAGAGCCTGCTTGAATATTTCAAGAGGTGTCTTGCCTTCACTTTTAAATTTATCACCGACTATTTCAAGTGAGTCGTAGAAAATCTTAAAAGCCAGATTTTTTTTACCACTGAACATAAGATTATTCACAAACCTTGTTACATATGGATCTTTGTATTTCGGATCAGGTAACAGAATCCTCTTCTTTGGTCTTGACTTTCTCATTATCTTATTCCTTTAATGTTACTTCTTAGGCCTTTTAGCACCATATTTTGATCTTCTCTGAGTACGGCCATCTACTCCTGAAGTGTCGAGAGCGCCGCGAACCAGGTGATAACGAACACCGGGAAGGTCTTTTACCCTGCCACCCCTGATCAGCACAATTGAGTGCTCCTGAAGATTATGACCCTCTCCCGGAATATAAGCGTTAACTTCTTTCTGGTTGGTCAGCCTTACCCTGGCTACTTTCCTCATAGCTGAATTAGGCTTCTTTGGCGTTGTGGTATAAACACGTACGCAAACACCTCTTCTCTGAGGACATGAATCCAGAGCAGGTGCTTTACTCTTATCGACCAGTTTCTTCCTGCCT
>PMIJ01000104.1 GCA_003157015.1 Bacteroidales bacterium | reverse complement strand
ATTGTCTTTGGTATGAAAAACAATGTGAACATAGATTTGAACGAATGATTGTTACATAAGTATTCCATTTGACCAAATTTACAAAATCTTGTTAAAATATAGAATATTATTGGTTCATTAGTCTGGATTTATTTCGCCCGCTACGGGGCTCATTAATCTTCTGTAACTTTATTTGCAGGGCATTGCCCTGCTTTAATGTATTTTGCCCCTGACGGGGCTAATCAAAAACAATCTGGTCCGGATTATTTCACCAATGGCATTACAATTTAAATTTAAGTTCCACAATCTCAAAGACTTCAAACTGTACTACTATGGATTAACTGTTTTTTAGCAAGCAAAATAATAAATGTTGTCATTAGGAATGAAGCGTACCGAAATGAGGAACCGAGTCCCGCAGAGCGGGACGAGCTCACCGAAGGTAATCTCCAAATCGCAGAACGAATTTGCTGAAATTGCGATTAAAGCAGATAAACTGCACAATTTAACAGATTTTTAAAATACTCTGTTTTTAACAAAACTCCTATAAAAGAGCTACTTACAAACCAAGATTACAAAGGAGTCAAAGAACTAAATTGTATACAGTTGAAAATCAATTATATTTAAGTGGACACTAATAGAATTATGTATTAATTGACATTGATAAAATAAAAAACTTCAACAACTCAAACTTGATATCTAGTAATGTAATATTTAAGAATGATTTTATTATAAGTTGGTTAACATAATTAATTAGCAATTTCAATGTAAAGGAAATAATATTCCGGTGCTCTGCACCTTTGCTTTCATTCTATAATTTCGTTTCTACAAATATTTCGCGGCTCTGCCGCTTTTCATTCACTATAAAAATGGAGATATACGAAAATATTGCACATTAACCCCCATGCAATGTTAGAGGTGCAGAGCACCGGAATATTTTTACAAAGCCACATTTTTGGATTTTCAATTCTACGATATATTATGATTTGGTTTTTAAATTTTGGAAATTTGACAAACTCTATAACATTTTTTAAAATATAAGTTAAATAACTACCATGAAACAGTTGAATTGGAGGCAACGCCCTCTCAGTAATAAAATTGAGTTGTTTTCAGAAAACAAAAACATTGGGAAAATGGTTACCTCATCTCTCTTTAAAAAACAGGAAGGAGAAATTAACGGAAAGAAATTCATTTTTAATTCTAGAGGACTACTATTCAATAAATTTCAAATACTCAATTATGATGACAAGACAGTTGTGGGTGAAATTAAATACAAATATCTGTCCTACAAAGGGCTAATTATTTTAAATTCAGGTCAATCTTTCTTTTGGCATCTTTCAAAACCTTTTAAAAAGGGATGGACTATCTCCGATGCAAAAGATATAGTTGTTTTATGTCAGGGACTTGCCAGCACAGGGAAAATCACTTTTGAGGAATCATCAGATGTTCTGGTTCTCGCAGGTTTGTATATTGTCAGTTGTTATCTTAAAGGATATTTATTCTTAATGATTCTTTTTGTGATATTTTGCACAATAGCATATAACTCATAAAATCTGCTACAAGGGGTGATCATAATAAGTAATCCGAAATTTTTAAAACAATTTTCAGTTTGGCTGCCAAAGGTCGGTCAGGTTTATCTTGAAATAAATAGATCCAAATAAAAAACCCCGGGAGATAATCAGCACTCTCCCGGGGCGGGGTCACGGTCAGGACGACCTTCCGTTCAAAAGAACGAGACTAAAAGCACAAAAAACGCAGCGAGGAACGACCTTTTAAAACCGGAATGTGGTGGAAAGCAGGAATTACTGAAACTCTAGGGCTGGTCCATATTCCGATGCTGATATTACCTAAATTAAAACCCATGCTAAATCAATTAATTATGACTTTATAATACAAGTTTAAAAAACCACGGGGACAGAAAAATGGATTATCGATATGTTATACAACATATTATTGATAATCTTCCTCCGTCACATACGATCTCCTTAACTGGCTGTACCGTAGATCAGTGCCTTCTTCCCTTATCTCTTTAACTATCCTCTTTACACTTCGTTCACTGATCTCAAATCTTATAGCCAGCTCAGAAGGCGCCCCTGTGCTCTTTAAAACAGCAAGTTTTAGTAACCTCATCTTTAGAGTTTCTTTCTGAAACCTGTTCATTATTACCAGAATTAATATTGCCTCGATATTGACTTGTGTTATAAAATTAAACAAAAAGAAGGTAATTATCCAAAAATATTTGGAGTTATTTTATGTTTTATTGAATATTTTCCATAAACAGCCTTGTTTTACTAACGAACATACGTTTTAAGTAAACCAATGAATTATTGTTAACCTCAAAATAAACATTCGATGATTCCACGATTCTCCTCTTCTCTTACTTATTTCCCAAACAACCACATTATCTTTCCAAGCCGGTGTGGATAATAAATCAGAACTTTCCAGGCACTCTTACATTTGTAACGATTCTTCATAAACGCGATTGAAGGGAAAAGATCTCCTAAAACATACAGAAACTTGCGGTGAATACCGGGAATTTCTCGCACAATCTGACGATAAAATCCAGCCTTATCATCCGGGGGATTATCCTTCGGACTTCTTAAGAAGAAAATAAATTTATTACTAAAATCCGGACTATTCCATTTATCAATAAATTCATTGAGCCATTCCGGGAAACCAATGCCCCACATATCTCTCAGCGGCTCAAGATGCCATGCAAGTATCTCTGTCATGCCGGCCTCTGATGCATATTTCAGGAGGTCATTATTTATTATTTCATCGCGATACTTTTCTACCAGAACTATCAGATCGGTGTATAACCTCAGTTGTGATTCATTATTAATCTCATGTAACCAGAGATGTTTGATGAGATATAGAAAAAAGATCTGAGGCCTGGGTAACCAGGCTTTTTCTCCTTTTATATTAAACTCGTAGCTGCTATCATATAGCATTTTGGTCATTAAATTTTTTCTGTCCCCGAAAAGCTCATTGTGAATCTCTACCGATGTCCCATTCTTAATAAGGGAGGGAAGATGTTTTCCAAAATGGTCAATAATCATCTCATGAAAAGGTGACTTTACAGGAAGGGATTCATACCCGTTGCTCATGAGAATCTTCCTTGCTTTGATACACTCATTCCTGTCTATCAGGATATCAACATCAGACATTTGCCGTAATCCGGAACTGCCATAAACAGAATTCTCCAGTGCGAGGCCCTTAAGTATAACTGTTTTTATCTTTTCAGCATTAAACATCCTGAGGACATCACGCATTGATTCGGTGTTGAAGGTATTCCGGCTCAGGCTTATCATCAGGGTACTTCGCAGATAAGAAACAATTTCCTCCGGTATACCTGAAATGAGCTTATGTTTTTCAAGATTATGGCAGACCAGAGCAGCTACTCCATGAACATTAGCAAGGTTTCTGAAATAGTTCCAATCTGTAATAACAGATTTAAGTGACCTGATCCTGCTTAAATGCTCATTACTGAAGTCAAGACGGCATAATTCTATCAAAAGATACTCTTCATTCCTTATTGAGAGGTCACTGTTCATTTGTTAAACCTGCTGCTCTGCTTTGTAAACATTGTGTAATAGATTCCGCCTTTTTCCATTAGCTCATCATGTGTCCCGGTTTCTGCAACTTCCCCTTTATTAAGGACAATTATCCTGTCGGCCAGACTGACATTTGTAAACCGATGGCTGATAAGAATGGATGTCCGGCCTTTGACTATCTCTCTGAAGCGGCTGAAAATTTCATATTCCGTATCCGCATCCAGCGCGCTTGATGGTTCGTCGAGGATCAATACAGGGGCATCCCTGAAGAGAGCTCTTGCCAGGGCAATTTTCTGCCATTCGCCCCAGCTTAGTTCACGACTGTCGTCAAACAGGTTTCCGATGACAGTTTCGTAACCATTTTGAAGATTGTCAATTAAATCATTGATACCCGTAGTTTCGGCAGATGCTTTTATCCGGCTTTCAGGATTTTTTTCATCTATGTTTCCCATCCGGATATTTTCCCCTGCTGTAAGATTATATAGCATAAAGTCCTGAAAAACAACTGAAAAATGTTTCCTGTACTCTTCAGGATCAATATTCCTGATGTCTGTATCATCGTATTTAATCTTACCAGAATCGCAATCGTACAATCTGGACAGTAGCCTCACCAGGGTACTTTTTCCTGCACCATTTGGTCCGACAAGAGCTATTATTTCTCCCTTTTTTATCTCAAATGACACATTGCTGATTGTTTTGAAGTTATTACCTGGATACGAGAAGGAAAGATTGTCGACCACAATTTTTTTCTTTAAAGGATGTGGAACAATCATCGGTTCTGCAGCTGTGATATTTTCTTTCAGATTAAGAAATTCAAATGTGTCACCAATAAACAGACTATCTTCATAAAGTCCTGCCACCGAACTGAATAAATCTTTAATATATATCATTCCCTGTCTGAAAGCGAGAAGAAACATGGCCATCTGTCCAAGTGAAAGCTTTCCGCTGATTGTTTGATGAGCAATAAACAATAATGAGATTAGAAGAGCGGATGCCTTAAAAAAATTGGAGATAAATTCTATCAGAGTTCTTCTTCGTAAAATGTTAATCTCTTCTTCTTTCTGTTTCAGGAATGATTTTCTGAAGAGGCTGATGAAATAATTTCCGAGTCCGAAAAGCCTTAATTCCCTTGAGGGTCTGTCCCCGGTAAGCAGCCAGTTAAAATATGCTGATTTTCTTGCTTCAGGTGTTTGCTGCCTCTGAAAATTGTACAGGATATCTGCATAATATAAACGTAACCATATTCCGGGAATATTAGCAACAAGAAGAAGTACAACAAGCATCCATTGAAGAGTCAGGATAAGTCCGGCCATAAGAACTAAGGATAGAACTCCCCGCAGCATCGATACCAGGTTATTCAGGATGCTGTTTGGGCGCCAGGGGGCTTCTCTCGATGCCCGTGCCAGGCAATCGAAATATTCGGGTCGTTCAAAATTTATAAGGTCGAGTTTGATAGCCTTTGAATGCAATAAACCGTACATATAGACCTCAAGTTTCATAGCCTGTTTCTTGCGGACATAATTACTGAAATCAGATGAGGCTTCATCTAAAAACCAGATTATTGCAACAGCCAGTATGGGCCAGACTATGTTTATTGTATGAGCGAATGAGACTGCTTTGGCAGCCTGGGTTATATCATCAATAACTACTTTGAGAAGCCAGATGAGCATGAGTGGAAAAACACTCCTGAGCGTTGACATAACAATATTTGTTAATGTCCATCCCGGTGAGCTATTCCATACAAGCTTTAATGACTCCCTGAAGAGTTTAATTTTTTCGTTCATTTATTGATTCTTACAACTCTTTTTCCATGTCTTTTTACTCCCCAACCCCCCAAATGGGGGGCTTTGGATCTTCTTTGTTAGTTAACCCCCCATATGAGGGGAAGGGGGTAAAAATTTAAATTTTCTTCCATACAAGTAATCCTATAACTCTTAACCTGTTAATAAAGTATGTTGGTTTTTTCTTAATACTGATATCAGCCGGAACAGGGTTTTCACCGGTAGATTCCGCCCGGACAATCCTTCCGGCTATTTTATCGATTTTAACCGGCTTATCAGCATATGCATTACTGTCTCCTCTCGCGATATAGTATGTAACTCCATCCTTGTATAATATTTTAGAGAGACGGTGAACGATAAGTCCGGCTTCCCTTCGGATTGCTATTATCTCCCCCTCGTGCGGAATGCCTTTGACATTCAGAGGTTCTATCAGTATCAGGGAACCTGGTCTGATGCTCGGGAACATACTGTACCCATGAGCTTTAATCCTGATGGTTTTTCCTTCGGCAAGAAGGGTGAGTCCTACATCTTTAACAATCGCATGACTGTTCGTAAGGTTATTCATTCTCGAGGATAAGGTCGATTACACTTCTGTCGGGTTTGAAAAAAAGCTTTGATGTGGGTATCGTTCCGCACATAATTGAGATAGAACCAAGAAGCCGCGCTACAATATCTGCACCCCAGTTATGCTGTATGCAGTTCGACATCACTTGTGTAACAGCATTTGCACCTTTCAATGTGACAAGCATATTTTCAGAGCCATGTTCGATAATGAAAATCTTGTTGAGTGGCGATTCACGGGGTTCATCATTATTATAAACCGGTGTATTGAACATCCTGTAGCCATTTCCTGTATTCCTCAGTATAAGCCTGTCATCGTGAATAACCTTTGCTCCGGAATTATCCCAGAGCTTTGCCATTGTTGATTTCCCTTTCCCTGATACTCCGCTGAAAATATAACCATGGCCGGCAATGTTAACTCCCGAAGCATGGATCATTATATCTCCGTTTATAACTGTAAGGTAATAAAGAATAAGTCCGTCGAGGGGATATTCAAAGGGATCTGTTTCATCTTTTGCACCATATATCCAGAGGTCCCATTCCATTGAAGTAAGTGAGAATTTCAATACTGCGTTTTTCTCTGAGACAGAAAGCGGGAATATTGTCCAGATATAAAGTTGGGAGCGATATTTCCAGACGCTCCAGAAATTTGTTTCATTATTGAACTGGATGCCATTAATCTCTTCAACATATGGTGCCCTGAAGACCCTTTCAGCTCCTTTTGGAAGATTAAATGGCTCTGAATGAACACGGATGAGGATATCTGATCCGTTACCGGTGTTAAGGTTTCTGAGGAATCTTGCCGAAGGTTTTAGCTCCGGCCCGTTTTCTACAGCTTCAAACCCGATATTATATCCTGCAATATTTAAATTATAATTCCTCATATTTCCCCTAATATCGTTAATACATAAACATTTAATTAATGGACTATCAAATATTTACTCATATTTTCAATAAAAGTAAAAACATCTGACTCAGCGTTTTGTTTATCAATATCATATTCATTTGTCAGTTCATTAATTATCTCTTCAACATTTCTCTTCCCATCAATTTGTTCCCAGATAAAAGCTCCGGTCTCATTAAGTGTATACACACTGTTCATATCAGCAATATTGTTTGTAATGGGAACAAGAACATACTCATTTCCTGTTTTACGTGTAACTATGGAAGTGGATCGGGCAGGTATTGATTTCAAACTGGTCATTGCATTCCAATTATCAACCAAATGTATTAAAATTTGTGGTTCCTTTTCGTACCTTCGCAAAAACTTAAATATGAGTAAGAAAGGAAGGGAGAAAAGAGATTCGGATATTTCAAGGGAATCTCTTTCCGCACAAATACTTGCAGCATTGACAAAAACCCCGGATCAGGGGTTTAATTATAAGCAGATTGCCAAGCGTCTGAACATAACTGATGCTCCGGGAGGGCAGATGATTTCAGATATCCTCAGGGATCTTGCTAAGCAAGGCAGTGTTCAGGAAATATTTCATGGAAAATATAAGGCCAAGGTAACACGTGGCTATATTACAGGCACGGTTGACATGACAAGAATGGGATATGGTTTCATCTCAACTGACGATCTTGACGACGATGTTTTTGTAACGGCTAAGAACCTGAAAACTGCTTTGCACGGCGACAAAGTGAAAGTATGGCTTTATGCAAAAAGAAAGGGAGCAAGGCCTGAGGGAGAAGTAGTGGAGATCATTGAAAGATGGAGGACCTCATTTGTCGGCACAGTGGAGATCATGCCCAATTTTGCGTTTCTGATTCCCGATAATAAGAATATGCCATTTGACCTGTTCATCCCATCTTCAAAATTGAATGGTGCAAAACAAGGACAGAAGGCTGTTGCGAAGGTCACCGACTGGGATCCTAAATCAAAAAACCCTGTAGCAGAGATTATTAATGTTCTTGGGTATCCCGGTCTGCACGAAACCGAGATGCATGCCATTCTTGCTGAATTTGAGCTTCCTTACAGCTTTACTGAAGAAGTTGAGGCTGATGCTGAAAAAATACCGGGAGAAATCACTGAAAAAGATATTAAAGTCAGGAGAGACTTTCGCAAAGTACCAACATTTACAATCGATCCGGCTGACGCAAAGGATTTTGATGATGCTCTTTCTTTAAAGCAACTCGAAAATGGCAATTGGGAAATTGGAGTTCATATTGCCGATGTGACGCACTATGTGAAAATGGATTCACTCGTGGAAGAGGAAGCCAAACAGAGAGCCACATCAATCTATCTGGTTGACAGGGTCGTGCCAATGCTTCCTGAAAGGCTCTCGAATCATATATGTTCACTCAATCAATCCGAAGATAAGCTTACATATTCTGCCGTCTTTGAACTGAACGATAAATCTGAGGTAATTAATGAATGGTTTGGAAGAACCATTATCAATTCTGATAAGAGATTCTCATACAATGAAGCTCAGCAGGTTATTGATACAGGTGACGGCGATATGAAGGAACAGGTACTTTTGCTTCACAGGCTGGCACAGCAACTGAGAGCAAAAAGATTTGCATCGGGCGCTTTTGCGTTTGAGAAAGTGGAAGTAAGGTTTGACCTCGATGAAGCAGGGAAACCATTAGGGATAAAATTTCGGGAAATGGGTACCGCAAACCAGCTCATTGAAGAATTTATGCTGCTGGCTAACAAGCGGGTAGCAGAATATGTCGGGAAAAAGCTAAGAGGAAAAACTTTTGTTTACCGTATTCACGATAAACCCGATCCGGAGAAAATAAGTAATTTCAGCCATTTTATCACCCGGTTTGGTTATAAACTGATTGAAGACGATAAGACATCATTGCCAAAGGCAATGAATAAATTGCTTCACTCCGTTGCTGGCAAAAAGGAACAGAATATCATTGAAACACTCGCGCTTAGATCGATGGCAAAAGCTATTTATTCTACAGACAATATTGGACATTACGGACTTTCCTTTAAATATTATACACATTTTACCTCGCCAATACGGCGTTATCCGGATATGATGGTGCACAGACTTATGTCTGCTTATCTCGCTGAAGAGAATCCCGGGAGCAAGGATAAGTACGAAAAATTGTGCGATCACTCTTCAAAAATGGAAAGACTGGCGGCCGAGGCAGAAAGAGCATCTGTGAAATACAAACAGGTTGAATATATGAGCGATAAGACCGGGAAGGTATTTGAAGGAGTTATATCAGGTGTCACTGAATGGGGCATATATGTTGAGATAGTTGAGAATCAGTGTGAAGGGATGATCCATATACGTGAGCTGGCAGATGATTTCTATGAGTATGATGAGGAGAATTACTGTATAAAAGGACGTTCAACCGGTAAAATCTATACTCTTGGGGACCGCGTTAATATTGAGGTTGTAAAAGCTGATTTGCAGAAGAAACAGCTGGATTACCGGTTAGCAGATAAATAGTTGACCTATTTTCAAACCTCTTCTCCTTCTTTTTTTACCTCACCCCTCAACCCCATAGACGTCAACTTAAGCTTTGGGGATGAATGAGATACTGCATAAAAAAGTTTCCCCTCCTTTTGAAGGAGGGGTGATCGGGACGATTAATTATCTTATATATACAGTATTTTATTTCCCGACCGGGGTGGTTGATTCATTGATCTCTTCTTACCTTTATTGGTATGAAAAACCAAAACCTCTTTAACAGGAAAAGCCTTAAATTCTTCAGATCATCACTTAGGAACAAGTCCACATCTG
>PMIJ01000045.1 GCA_003157015.1 Bacteroidales bacterium | reverse complement strand
AACGATTGCAGGGAGTTCTTCTACAGGCCTTCCCTCGCAGAACTTTTCAAAACCTCTCAGTTCAGGAACCTGAAAATACACATTGTCAACTTCTCCGTCATCGTTCAGAAAAATTTCTATTTTACCATGACCTTCGAGTCGCGTTATCGGGTCAATCGTGATTCTTCTCATGATAATTTTCTTCTTATTAGTGAAACAGGCAGGCTAAATCTGTAAAATAATCCGGCCGGGTCAACAATATCATCAATGACCCTGTTAATTTCTTCCGGTTCCTTTTCATCTATAATACTTGCAATCGCTGACATCATTTTGGTTCCGGGGTCAGTTACACCGGGTGTAGGTCCGTAGCAGCCACGGCATGGAGCATTGCCTTTAATACATCGGTAACCACATCCCTCCCTGGTTGCAGGTCCCATACATATAACGCCCTGCTCCATAAAGCATGTTTCGCCATCATCTGATATTTCCCATGGACGATAAAACTTCTTTATTTGCTTATTCTCTGTTTTTTTTCTGATACACTCATCGCATTGAGACCTGGTTCCTGCTCCGATAACGGAACCCTTAGGAGGAAGTTCAGCCCCGCTAACTATTGCACCAAATACCTCGAGAAGTCTTTCTGTCTGAGGAGGACAACCGGGTATAAAATAATCAACCTCTACTGTTTGTGAAAGAGAACGTACGTCATTATAAAAAACAGGTATCTCGAGCAGGCCTTCCTTTACCTTATATTCAGAGAGAGGTCTTATTTTTTCAGTGTTAATTGTTGATTCACTTTCTTCATAAACCCTACGGAATATATCCTCTTTGGTTGAAAAATTAGCCAATCCTGGAATACCTCCGAGATGTGAGCAACTGCCATAGGCAACAAGAATTTTACTTTTTTTTCTTAAGAGATTGGCCATATGCTCGTTTTCGCTGTTCCTGACTGCACCGTTAAAAAGTGTGACATCAATATAATTATCAGGCATTTCCTCGACATCTTTGTATTTAATATCCAATGCAAGAGGCCAAAATACAAAATCGGCATTCGCTATGACATCAAAAAGCTTCTCGTGCACATCCAGAACTGATACACTGCAACCACCGCAGGCAGAAGCCCAATAAACGGCAAGTTTAAGTTTTGGCTTTGATCCTTCCATGGCACAAAATTTAATCTATGTTAAAATGTTCAGTGTTTCTTTTATTTTAGATGGTCCCAGTTCCGTAACAGTTTCTGTAAAACTGTCTATCAATTCAGCAAATTGTTTACCCTCACTGGCGCTTATCCACTCAAGTTTAAGTCTCTCAGTCGCAATACCCATCTGGATAATGTATTTCTGCAACAGTTCATATCTCCGGAGACACCGGTAATTCCCTTCCTGATAGTGGCAGTCGCCAGGGTGACAGCCACAAAGAAGCACCCCATCAGCACCATTGGTAAATGCCTTGAGTATAAATGTAGGCTCTATCCGACCTGAGCACATTACCTTGACTATCCTAACGTTGGGTTTATACTCCATCCTTGATGTCCCTGCCAGATCTGCACCGGTGTACGAACACCATTTACAGAGAAATGCAATAATAAGGGGTTTAAATTCCATATAGCTGACTCATTTATTTAATGAAAAATCTTAACAATAATGTCTTTAACAATAAAATGATAATTCAAAATAAAAGTAAACAAACTATTAATTATTATTATAATTAAGTGAAGTATTTCACAATATATAATTTGGTTAATCTTTATCAAAATGCAATATTCCCCGATAAATCATTGTTTCAATACCTGTAATAAAATAATTATGATAATTAAATTTAAGAAGTAAGCAAATATTGTATAAAACATTAACTATAAGCATAAAAACAAAATTATCGAGCAAAAAATAATCAGAATTTCATGGATTTGTAAACGCTTTTAGTCAATCTATAAATCTATTATATCATGATGCATTTTAACTCTGGAAAAATATTCCAGAAAGAACAAAAAACCCCAGAAAGAATAAAATTCCATAGAAAATAAAATGAAACAATTCACAATAAATAATCAAAACAACATTGCGATGATGCATTTATGCCATTACTGTCTTAACTTTTTTAGACCGTCTTCTTAAACTATAATCAACCTTACTATTTCAAGTACCTTTTCAAGTATCTCAGGGTACCTTTCCTTCAATTGCAGGGTTAATTCTTCACTGAATTCCATATCTTCGATAATCTCAACAGCTATTATATGTAAATCATCTGGCAAACCCAAATTCAATGTATGGCCAAGTTTAAGCGCGGTAAGGAAAGACACATCATGCAAGCTCGATAAGTGTGAGGTTTCCTGGAAATCCGATGGTATAAAATAATACACATCACCTGGCCTCCCTTCCTGTGTGCGTATTGCATCTATGAAAATCACTCGTTCATAATCCTTTATGTATTCGACTATCTCCAGACCTCCACAACAGGCAGTATCATAATGTATATTTGGATCGCAGCCTAAATTAGTAATGTCACTCACAAGCCTGGAACCTATTCCATCATCTGTGAGGATATTATTCCCTATTCCAAGGATCAGCGTTTTTTTATTCGTCATAAAATGCGAAACAATTGGTTTGTTTTTTTGTGCTGAAGAGGTTACTTTTCGTTTGAGGATAGTATCAGGTGCTTTATAATCTTATTTTATTCTTTCTTTGTGATGAAATTATATGTCATTTATGTGAGAAGATTCACATCTAAAATTGATTCAAATATTTTATTATTCAATAAAGAGTGTCATGATTATAACTGCTAACCATATACAAATAGATTTAAACATCTATAAATCAGTTATAAATGAATAATTTACATATTATATTATTTTTTTAACTTGCATAGCGAAGTAAATTAAAAACATTTGATGTGAAACAAGTCACAAAAAACATAATTAAAAATAGTCTGAAAAGGATTTTTCTTTACCGGGCATGTCTAGTAAGATTGAAGTTGATGGGTGTTGAAAAAGTTTTTTCTTATACACTCGCAAATGAAACGGGTGTTACATCTGATCAGGTAAGAAAAGACTTTTCCGAATTCAATATAAAGGGTAATAAGCGGGGTGGATATAACATTAATGAATTGCTTGAAAAGATGGAAAATTTATTCCATAGGAATAAAGACAATAATATTGTGCTGATCGGCATGGGGAATATGGGGCTTGCACTTTCTAAGTACAGTAAATTTGTCCAGCGTCATATGAATATTGTTGCGACTTTCGATATTGATCCATTCAAACAAAAAATGAGATCGGGCATCCCGGTATATTCAATGAGCAGGTTGAAAGAAATCATCGACAGGTTTAGCGTTAAGGTGGCTATTCTTGCCGTTCCAGAGATTTCTGCCCAGGAAGTTACTGATGAGTTGATTCGATACGGTATAACAGGAATCGTGAACTTTGCACCTGTACTATTGAAAGTGCCGCCTGATGTTATCATAAATAACGTAAACCTTTGCGATGAACTTGAAAGTGTGATATATTATGTTCACAAACAGATTAAAAGTAATGGATTTAAAAATCTGGAGCTATTATACAGGGATATGAAATATTGATCAAAGGGCTTGTTCAGGGCGTCGGATTCCGGCCTTTTATATGCAGAATGGCCTCGAAACATGGTCTGTTTGGCGAAGTAGATAACAGATCTGACGGTGTTTCTGTAATTGTTCAGGGCGATCTGAAAACAGTTGATCTGTTCGGCGACGATATCCTTCAATATGCTCCTCCTGCTTCACAGATAAAATCATTAGAGATTAGATCGGCCCAAATAGACAATTATAATAATTTTAGAATAACATCCAGTAAAACAATTGAAAATCAGATTACTGAAATCAGTCCGGATATTGCCGTCTGTGCTGATTGTCTGGAAGATATGGAAAGTGATCCTGAAAGAATAGATTATCCCTTTGTTAATTGTACCAATTGCGGTCCCCGGTTTACTATTATTGAGGGATTGCCATACGACAGGCCAAAAACTACAATGAAAAGCTTCAGAAAGTGCGGGAATTGTGATAACGAATATAATAATATTCTCGATCGCCGCTTTCATGCCCAGCCAATTGCATGTAATTCCTGCGGACCTGTTTACCGGTATAAAGACGCCTTAAGGAGCCTGAACAATATAACATTAATACTCCGGGAGGTTTCTCTGCAGATAGCCGCAGGGAAAACAGTTGCTATTAAAGGGTTGGGGGGATATCACCTGATGTGCGACGCGTTGAATGATGATGTCGTAAACACAATGAGACAAAAAAAACAACGCGACTCAAAACCATTTGCCGTAATGTTCAGGGATATAACTGCAGCTAAAAAATATTGCTTTATAGATGAAACTGAAGAGGAAGAGATAAAGTCCTGGCGAAGACCCATCCTTATTCTGAAACAGAAGAAAATACTTTCTCCTTCAGTGAGCAACGGAATACACACAATAGGAGCAATGCTTCCATATATGCCAGTTCATTATTTACTTTTCAAGTCTCTGAAAACACCCGCTGTGGTACTAACCAGCGGTAACTTATCTGATGAACCAATAATCTGTGATGATCATATGGCTGAGAAACAACTATTGTCAGTTGCGGATTCTTTCCTGTCTTACAACAGGCAGATTTTAAATAGGGCCGATGATTCCGTAATTAGAATTATTAACCGGGAGACAACTATTTTCCGTCGTTCAAGAGGATTTGTGCCACAACCTGTTGATTTGAAATTCAGCGTGGATGGTATTCTTGCGCTCGGAGCCGAACAAAAAAACAGTTTTTGTATCGGGAAAGGATACCAGGCAGTTATGAGCCAGTACATTGGTGATCTTAAAAATCCGGCAACATATAATTTCTTTATTGAGACAATTGACAGGTTTTCAGATATTTTCAGGTTCAGACCTGAATTGATTGCTTGTGATCTTCATCCTCAATATCTGTCAACTCATTATGCTGAATTATTTGAAAATGAATTAAATATACCACTCATCAGAGTGCAGCATCACCATGCTCATATTGCATCTTGTATGGCTGAGCACGGATTGGATGAGTCAGTAATCGGAGTCAGTCTTGATGGGACAGGTTTCGGTTCGGATGGGAATATCTGGGGTGGAGAGTTTATGATTGCTGATCTGAAAGAATCCACTCGCTTTAAGCATTTTGATTACGTGCCTATGCCTGGAGGTGAGAAAGCAGTTGACGAGCCATGGAGAATGGCATATTCATATATTTTCAAATACTCAGGTGACATATTTGATTATGAATCATTGTCAGTCTTTAATTCAATTGAAACTAAGAAGTTATCAATGATTAAGGAGATGCTGGTTAAAAAGATAAATGCCCCATTGACTTCGGGAGCCGGTCGTCTTTTTGATGCAGTTTCGGCAATTTTGGGACTTTGCCCTGAGGCTACATTCGATTCTGAAGCGCCAATGAGACTTGAATCTGTTATAGATTGTGAAACGACTGATTTTTATCCCTTCCAGGCTGATACTAATATTGTTTTTGCTGAGACAATAAAGGCAATAATTGATGATTTGCACAAACAAAAAATTTCAGTAATCTCGGCGAAATTCCACAACACAATTGCCCGGGTAATCCTTGAAGTCTCACAACAGATCAGAAAAGTAACATCCCTTAAAAAGGTTATCCTTTCTGGTGGTGTCTTTCAGAATAAGTACCTTCTGGAGAAGTCTTTATATCTTCTGAAACTGAACGGGTTTAAGGTCTTTACAAATCACCTTGTACCGTCCAATGACGGGGGCATTTCTCTCGGACAAATTTCAATTGCATCAAAAATAAAAAGATAATGTGCCTGAGTATTCCTGCAAAAATTATTTCAATCGACGGCTCAATGGCAGAGGTGTCTGCCGGAGGTGCAATATTTAATGCCGGTCTGCATATGATCGAAGATGCCAAGGTCGGAGATTATATCCTGCTGCATGCCGGATTTGCCATACAGATGATAAGTGAAAAGGAGGCTGAAGAAACATTAAGATTATTTGAAGAGATTAACAATTCTCTGGATGAATAAAATATATGAAGTACATTGATGAGTTCAGAAATAAAAACCTTGTAACAAAACTGGCTGATCAGATTCATAAGTCAGTTATACGGGATTATACATTTATGGAGGTATGCGGCGGCCATACTTCTGCCATACACAGATTTGGAATTCCGTCGCTTCTTCCCGAAAATATAAGGTTAATCTCAGGTCCCGGATGCCCGGTATGTGTCACTGGAACAGATTTCATTGATAGAGCAATAGCTTATTCTAAAATGGAAGATGTTATAATTACCACTTTTGGAGATTTGATTAAGGTACCGGGATCATCTTCATCACTTGAAAAAGAGAAAGCTGCAGGTGCGAATATCAGAATTGTCCTTTCAGGGTTGGATGCCCTTGAAATCGCAAGGTTAAACTCCGGCAAAAAAATTATTTTTTTGGGAATAGGTTTTGAGACAACTGCACCGGGCAGTGCTGTTACAATAAAACAAGCTGCAAAGGAGAATATCAATAATTTTTTTCTTTTAAGTACGCATAAACTTATGCCTCCTGCTATGGAAGCTATTATAAAAGACGGAGCCAGTCTCGATGGTTTTATTTGTCCCGGGCATGTTGCTGCCATCACCGGTTCCTCAATTTTTGACTTCATTCCCGAGAGGTATAATCTGGGTTGTGTAGTAACTGGTTTTGAACCTGCCGATATTCTGCAGTCAATTCTGATGCTCATAAAAATGGTAAACCAGAATACTCCCAAAGTAGAAATTCAGTATAACCGTGCGGTTACATTGTGTGGCAATTTAATCGCGCAAAGGTGTCTTTCAGAAGTCTTTGAAACATGCGACGCCTCCTGGAGAGGTTTTGGTGTTATTCCATTAAGCGGTCTTAAATTACGGAAGGATTTTGAGAGGTTTGATATCGAGAAGATATTACCCTTAAAAATTATATTTAAGGAAGATAATGAACTTTGTATCTGTGGAGAAATTCTGAGGGGGCTTAAAACTCCTGAAGATTGTCCTCTTTTCTCAGAAATCTGTTTTCCTGAAAATCCTTTAGGCGCATGTATGGTTTCCAATGAAGGGGCTTGCAACAGCTGGTATAAATACAGATTTGTAAAATGAACGATTTTATCTCTTTAAACCATGGTAGCGGCGGTAAGCTTACCCATGAGCTTATTGAAAAGGTTTTTGTAAAAAGGTTCGCTATGTCGGAGCCTTTAACAGATTCCTTTATTATTAAAGAATCCGGATCAACTCTTGCACTTACCACTGATTCATATGTTGTGGATCCTCTCTTTTTCCCCGGAGGCAATATTGGTAAACTGGCAATATGCGGAACAATAAATGATCTGGCAGTATCCGGTGCTGATCCCAGGTATATCGCGGTTTCTTTTATTATTGAAGAGGGTTTCCCAATGGATGACCTTGTTTTGATTGCAGATTCGATGGCTGAGGAGGCTGCTAAAGCAGGAGTGAAGATTGTCACCGGAGATACGAAGGTTGTTGATAAAGGTAAATGCGATAAGCTGTTTATTACGACCTCCGGTATTGGTTTTCTCAATTCTGAAATAGAGAATATCAGTACAGGCAAGAGAATAAAACCCGGAGATAAGCTGATCATTAACGGTCCGTTGGGAAATCATGCTATCGCAATACTCGGTGCCAGAAACAACATGGCTTTCCGGACCACGGTTACCTCTGACTGTTCATCATTAAATCATTTGATACGCAAAGTTTTGCAGAACTGCAAAGAGATACTTTTTATGCGCGACGTGACCAGGGGTGGTCTCGCCACAGTGTTGAACGAACTTGCCGGGATGATAAGATGTGGCATCATAGTAAACGAAGCAACAATTCCGGTCGATGAACAGGTGAGGGGATTGTGCGAAATGCTTGGTTTCGATCCTCTCTTCCTGGCAAATGAAGGGAAAGTCCTGATGGTAGCAAGCGCAGGAGAGGAAAACAAAGTACTTGAAATCTTAAGGTCTGATCCATTGGGAAGATACTCTGAAGTGATAGGGGAAATCATTACTGATAAAAAGGAACTTGTGGTACTGAATACTTCAGCCGGGGGCAAACGTATAATTGATATGCCTGCAGGAATACAGCTTCCAAGAATTTGTTAGGATGTAATTATGAATGAAATCAGAATAGCTGAAGATCTGATTTGAAAAAATAGATGATAAGATACCCATTTTCGAAATTTCATGCACAAAAGGAAACGGACTTGAAGAATGGTAAGAGTGGATAAAAGATCAGATTAATAAAAAAAGCTGATTGCTATTGGAAAACCCCTCTGTCCCGCCGAAGCAGGACATCTCCCCTGAAGGGGCGATAATACTATGGTATTTAGGCAAATTACACTTTAAAAGTAGGAGTTTTCAACCTGGGGGAAATAAAAAAGGAGTTAACCAGTTTCCCAAGGCGGAGTATCTGGCAACGATTTTCTGAACTCCCTGAGAAGCGATTTCTCATATGCACCTGCAAACCTGCCTTTCCTGAACTTTTCCAACCCTTCAGTAAGGTACCTTTCCCATGATTCATCTTCTTTCCCGGGAATTATAGGGTTGAAGAGTATTCCGTTATTTTTTGCAGCATCCATGTCTCCAATTGCATCACCAATCATAAGGATATTGTTTTCGGTATATTTGCCTTTCCCTGCTAGTGCCAGATGCTCTCTTTTAGTTCCATGTTCCTGACCTGCAATCACTTTGACATATTTTTTCATATCATGCTCTTCCCATTCACGTTCAAGAGCCTCAAGTGGTGTTTGTGAAACAATAATGAGATCAGCGAATGCAGACATTTTTTTTATTGCCTGTATTGCATGTGGGAAAGGCGGAATATTTCTGAGCATTTCCGATATATCTTTATTGACAGCTTCAGTCCAACTGACAACTCTTTCAAGATCAGGATCATAATTTGATTCAAAATATTTGCGGAGGTTGGCATTACCCAGTTTTGTCTCAATCTTTACCCATTTTTTAAGGGAGCTCAGATCAGCCAATTTGAAACCTTTGTCCCTGATCTCTTTCCGCTCGTACAGCAGTTCAAAGACCTTAATTATTGAGGTAAACCTGTTACCCCCTCTGTATATTGAATAAAGATTAACAAATTCCCAGGTCTCCTGTAATATTTTGGAAATTTCAAACAAATCGAAATATTTTAATGCATTTGGTATGAAGAATTCCTTCTGTTTTACCTCCATTGAATCAAATACACATCCGTCCGAATCGATTCCGATAAAGAATTCGTGAGACGGTTTCAGGTTTTTTAAACTTGCCTGGTAATTCACTTGTTAAATCATCTAATTGTCCGGTAAAATAATAAATAAATGTAGAGACGCCCAAATCGGGCGTCTCAGTTTCATTTGCCCCCTTGCCGCTCCTTGTCCCATTGCGCCTTCATGCCTTTATTGTGTTCTTTAGTTTCATTCTAAATTATCAACTATGACATTTGTAAGTTTTTTTTAGAAAGTATTGTCATTAATTTAACAGCACTTTTTTTAATGCAGCAATCAATTATTTTAAAATTGTTTAATTATCTAAAAATAAAATAAATATGTATCAAGTAGGAAATCTAGTTAAGGAATTGTCCGACAAACATGGTCATGCCAGGGAGAGCCTTATGCCAATTCTTCAGGCAATTGTGCTAAAACACAATTATCTGACTGATGAGGCAATGGTCGAAGTTGCGAGAGAACTC
>PMIJ01000211.1 GCA_003157015.1 Bacteroidales bacterium | reverse complement strand
CCTTTGTGGTAAAAAAATCATTAACCACAAAGTATCTCAAAGGGAAAAACAAAGTTACACAAAGGTAAAATGCAATATAAGTCAACTAGAAAAATAAAAGATAAAAAATGCGTTCATATATGAAAAAATATCTTCTGCCAGTAATTCTTTTTGCGTTGCTTTTAGTTTCTTCATGCAAACAACAAGTCCCGGTTGCCAAAGAAGCTTTACCGCAATTCAATAACCAGCTTACACCTGAGGAGAAAGCCGGAGGGGTAATGACCCCTGAAATAATGTGGAAATTCGGAAGGCTCGGAACATTTACGCTTTCCCCCGACGGATCAACTGTTTTATATACTGTCACAGATATAGATCTTCAGAGCGAGGCAAGACGAACCAATATTTTTAAGGTTGCCATAAATGGAGCAAATCCCGTTCAGTTAACTTTTGACGGGGGAAATTCTCCGCAATGGATAAGCAGCGGAAAATCCATCGCATATGTAAATAAAGGGAAACTATGTACCATGAATCCGGATGGCTCCGGACAGAAAGAAATATCGGGGATAGACGGCTTTGAGATATTCAATGTTTCTCCTGCCGGAAACAGAATTTATTTTACAAAGAGAGTCAAATTGGACCAGACTGCGAATGAGAAACATAAACTCCCCAAAGCTAATATCAGGATAATAAACGATCTGATGTTCAGGCACTGGAACTACTGGGGCGATTATTCATACAGTCATATCTTTGTTGCTTCCTTTGACGGAAGTTCAGTTTCGGCAGCGAAAGATATTATGGAAGGACAGCGATTTGAATCTCCTACCGCCCCATATTTCGATGATGGCGAAATTGCCTGGAACTCCGATGGAAAATCTATTGCATATACATCCAAAAGGCTTTACGGTAAAGCTGATGCACTAAGCACTAATTCAGATATTTACCTGTACAATATTGAAACAGGTAAAGAAATTAATATTACTGAAGGTAACATGGGATACGACAGATACCCGGTATTTTCTCCGGATGGTTCCAGGATCGCATATCAGAGCATGGAGAGAGATGGATATGAGGCTGATCTCGACAGGTTGTTTGTTTACAATATTAAAGACGGAACCAGAACATGGATATCGAAAGGATGGGATTTTGATGTATCTAATATCTCATGGTATGACAATGCAACTATCTACTTCGCCTGTTCTCACCTTGGAACATCCCAGATATTCAAAACTGATCTTCTGGGAAATGGTATATCAAAAGTTACGGAAGGTGTGCATAATCTCGGACCTTTCAGTCTGAAGTCGGGGGTTTTGGTTTCTGAACTTACTTCAATGTCGATGGCTCCTGAGCTTTCAACTATAGATATTAAAACGGGAGCTGTTAAACAGATCACTTCAATTAATAAAAATATATATGATAATATCAGGATGGGTAAGGTTGAAGAGAAACATACAAAAACAAAAGATAATAAAGATCTTCAAATGTGGGTAATTTATCCTCCTGACTTCAATCCTTCAAAGAAATATCCAGCGTTGCTTTTCTGTGAAGGAGGTCCGCAATCTTCACTTGATCAGTTCTGGTCATACAGGTGGAATATGCAGATGATAGCAGCAAAAGGCTATATAGTATTTGCTCCAAACCGCCGGGGGGTTTCCGGATTCGGGCAGGAATGGAAAGAACAGATTTCAGGGGATTATGGTGGAAAAAACATTCAGGATTATCTCGATGCATCCGACATGATGGCAAAAGAATCATGTGTTGATGCAAAGAGAATGGGAGCTGTAGGCGCAAGTTATGGCGGTTACTCTATCTTCTACCTTGCCGGCGTTCACCAGGGAAGATTTAAAGCTTTTATTGCCCATTGCGGCGTATTCGATTTCGAAAGTGAGTACGGAGCCACAGAGGAACTCTGGTTTCCTAACAAAGATTACGGAGGTCCTTACTGGAAAAATCTGCCCAGCTATAAATTCTCACCTCACCTTATGGTCGATAAATGGACAACACCTATCTTGATAATTACCGGGGCTAATGACTTCAGAATACCTTATACCCAGAGTATGGAGGCATTTACGGCTGCGCAGTTACATGGGGTTCCAAGCAGGCTGTTATTCTTCGAAGATGAATGCCACTGGGTTACCAAACCTCAGAATTCTGTTATCTGGCAACGGGAATTTTTCGAATGGCTCGATACGTACCTGAAATAGTGTGAAAGTCTTAAAGTCTATAAAGTCGAATGTTTGTAAAATAATTCGACTTTATAAACTTTCGACTGATAGAAGCATCATAATTGTTTCCACCTTTTCCTCCATTGGCAACTGGCCATCGATCCAGTGTATCTTAATTCCCCTGCGTTCCATTCCCCGGAACCAGGTCATCTGTCTTTTAGCGAATTGATGAATTGCTATTTCAAGATCGCTGACCATCTCCTGATAAGATATTTTCCCGGTCAGATATAATGCAATAAATTTATATTCAAGTCCATAGTAAATCAAAGTTTCGGAGCTTATACCCATTTCAATCAGTTTCTTAACTTCATCCACCATACCTGATTCAAGACGTTGCCTCAGCCTCTCTGTAATCCTTTTACGCCTTGTTTCTCTGTCAAACTGGATACCCGTAAGCAGAGCCCTGACTTTTGGAAACTCACTCTTTTGATTTCCCTTGTTCTTCACGGAATGTTCTATTTCAATAGCCCTGATGACCCGCTTCTTTGTGTCTAAATCTGTTGTATTATGAAGAGTTTTGAAGGTTGATAAGATATCTTTTAGTTCCTTCATTGATTTTTTCTCCAGTTCAATTCTTAGTCCGCTGTCAGGTGGCACCTCAAACATTTTGTACCCTGAAATTATACTGTCCGCATACATACCTGAGCCTCCACAGACCACCGGAAATATTTTCCTTTTTTTAAAATCTGAATAAACTCTGTTAAAATCGCGCTGATATTCAAATACATTATATTTATAACCAGGATCGACAATATCAATTAAATAACAGGGAATGTCAATGCCATTGACCCGGTAATCATCGTAATCCTTTCCTGTTCCCAGATTCATGCCTCTATATACCTGTCGTGAATCAGCACTGATAATCTCACCCCCGATCCTTTGAGCAATATTCGAGGCAAGACTGGTTTTACCCGAAGCAGTTGGTCCGGTTACCAATAAAATATCGTACACAGAACTAAACTCTTTTGCCACTTCTTCAATCATTGCGGTTGTTAAAGCAATATACCATAAATTTATTTAATTTAGCCGGTCATAAATCCCTGATTTTATAAAAGATTATGAAAGGCGGAGCCGGTAATATTGTAATAAAAAATAAAAAAGCTTCTCATGATTATGAGTTCATTGAAAAATTTGTGGCGGGGATCGTACTCTCAGGGACCGAAATAAAATCTATTCGGCTTGGCAAAGCAACTCTGGCCGATTCTTATTGTTTTTTCAATAATGGAGAGCTTTTTATAAAGGGAATGCATATTGCTGAATACTGGTGGGGAAATTTGAATAATCACGATCCACTCAGGGAAAGGAAACTGTTATTGACTGCACGTGAGTTAAGAAAAATTGAAAGGAAAATAAAAGAGAGCGGACTGACAATCATTGTTATTAAGGTCTTTATCTCAGGTCGAGGTTTGGCAAAAGCCGAAATAGCGATCTCCAGGGGCAAGAAAGAATACGATAAGCGTGAAACACTTAAACGTAAAGATGCTTCAAGAGAGATGGATAGGATGAGAAAAGTCTAGATCAGAAGTTCGGGCTAAGCAGATATCTTGAATAGAATTTAACAATATAATCCACGGCTTCATCTGATGTATCAACAAGAGTAAATATATCGAGGTTTTCAGGTGCAATATTATGTTCTTCCGCAAGCATTTCCTCTTTGATCCACTCTATTAAACCACTCCAGTATTTTCTGCCTACAAGAATTATCGGGAATTTGCCGATCTTTCTTGTCTGGATTAGAGTTATTGCCTCAAATAACTCATCAAATGTTCCGAATCCTCCCGGCAGAACAATAAAACCCTGGGCATACTTCATGAACATGACTTTCCTGACGAAGAAATGATCGAATGTAATCAGTTTGTCAGAATCAATATATGGATTTGGATGCTGTTCGAAGGGAAGATCAATATTTATACCCACCGATTTTCCTTTCCCTCTTTTTGCTCCTTTATTGGCTGCTTCCATTATGCCCGGTCCACCACCTGTAATTACGCCATACCCTTTCTGTGTAAGCTTGTAAGCAATATCTTCAGCCAATATATAAAACTTATTGTTTGCCTGGGTGCGGGCTGAACCAAAGATTGAAACACATGGGCCAATTCGTGCAAGCTTTTCAAATCCCTCCACCAGTTCAGAGATAATTTTGAATACTCTCCAGGAATCCGTAGTATGAATCTCGTGCCATGTTTTCTGTTCAAAGGCANNCAGGTATTTTCCGGTATAACTGTCCGCACATTCAATAAGTTCTTCCGGCGATCCCATAAAAACGACGTCACCTCCCGCTTTTCCTCCTTCTTTGCCGAGATCCACAATATAGTCGGCCATCTTAACCACGTCAAGGTTATGTTCAATAACAATAATTGTGTTACCCCTGTCAACAAGTTTATTAAGTACATCCAACAAAACTCTGACGTCCTCAAAATGCAGTCCTGTTGTCGGTTCATCAAGGATATAAAGCGTTTTCCCCGTATCACGCCTGGCCAATTCGGTAGCCAGCTTAACACGCTGAGCCTCACCTCCCGAAAATGTTGTTGATTGTTGACCCAGCTTGATATATCCGAGACCTACATCCTGAAGTGTTTTTATTTTATGATAAATAGAGGGTACATTTGCAAAATATTCAACCGCCATATTAATTGTCATTTCCAGAACATCACTTATCGATTGACCTTTGTACCTGACTTCAAGCGTCTCACGGTTATAGCGTTTACCGTTGCATTCTGTGCAATGAACATAGACATCAGGCAGGAAATTCATTTCTATGGTTTTTACACCTGCTCCTTCGCAGCCCTCACAACGGCCGCCTTTCACATTAAAAGAGAATCTTCCTGCGCCGAATCCGCGAATCTTAGCCTCAGTGGTCTGTTCAAACAATTTCCTGATATCGGTGAAAACACCTGTGTAGGTTGCAGGATTTGATCTTGGAGTTTTACCAATCGGCGACTGGCTTACCTCAATAACCTTGTCGAGGTTTTCAAGTCCGGTAATTTCCCTGTATGCAAGAGGCGATTTCCCGGAATTATGATATCTCTTTGCAAGTGCCGGATGCAAAGTCTGATTAATGAGCGATGATTTGCCACTTCCTGAAACACCTGTCACGCAAATAAGTGTTCCAAGAGGTAGTGTAACATCAACATTATTAAGGTTATGACCAGAAGCACCGGAAAGAATCAGAAATTTACCGTTTCCTGTTCTTCTCTCTTCCGGAATAACAAATCTCTTTTTATTATTCAGGTATGAAGCAGTCAGAGTATTCTTCTTCATCAGTTCCTTAGGACTTCCATGAGCAACAATCAATCCACCATGGCGTCCTGCTCCTGGTCCCATATCAATAACATGGTCGGCCGACAAGATCATCTCCCTGTCGTGTTCAACAACGATGACAGAGTTGCCGGCATCCCTGAGCTGTTTTAATGCGGCTATCAGTCGCCTGTTATCTCTCTGATGAAGCCCTATGCTGGGTTCATCAAGAATATACAGGACATTGACGAGTCTTGAACCGATCTGCGTAGCAAGTCTTATCCTCTGGCTTTCTCCTCCTGAGAGGGTTCTCGCACCCCTGTTCATCGACAGGTATTCAAGCCCAACCTCAAGCAGAAAACCAAGTCTTGCTCTTATCTCCTTTAGTATTTCAGCAGCTATTATTTTTTGATTTCCGGTCATCTTCCCTTCTATATCAGACAGAAACAGAGATAGCTCTTTGATATCCATTGCTGAGAGTTCCCCGATATTTTTTTCGGCTATCCTGAAATAAAGCGACTCTTTTTTCAGCCTCGTACCCTTACATTCAGGGCAAACACTATACTGTACATACTGCTCCCGAATTTTTGTCCCTTCCTTTTTCCCGTTTATTGTTTCTACATTCCCGACAAAATTCACAACCCCTTCAAAAGTCAGAAAATAGTTGGAACTCATCCCAAGAGGTGTATTTGACAACTTGAGTACTTCATCAGAACCATAGAGTATTTTATTAAGAGCATCTTCCGGAATATCTTTGATTGGTGTGTCAAGTGTAAAACCGTTTTTTTCGGCAATAGCTTCGATCTGCCAGAAAATCCAGATGTTCCTGTACTTTCCGAGAGGTTCTATTCCTCCTTTCCTGATGCTAAGTTCTCTGTCAGGAATGAGTTTTTTTTCATCAATGCTTGATATTTCACCCAGACCGTTACAATGAGGACATGCTCCCTGTGGCGAGTTGAACGAAAATGTATGAGGAGCAGGGTCATTATATGATATTCCGGTAGTGGGGCACATAAGATGCCTGCTAAAATACCTCGGTTCTGTGCTCCCGTTCTCAAGAACCATCATCACTCCGTCGCCCTGATCGAGTGACATAAGAATTGAATCACTCAGTCTTTTATCGGAAGTGTCACCAATTTTGAATTTGTCGACAACCAGTTCAATATAATGGGTTTTGTACCTATCGAGTTTCATTCCGGGAGTCAGTTCCCTGATTTCATTGTTAATCCGGACATTAAGGAAACCTTTTCTTCTGAGTTGCTCGAACAGCTCTTTATAATGACCTTTTCTTCCTTTAACTATAGGCGCAAGAAAAAAAACCTTTTTCCCTGAAAAGCGGTTTTTAACAAGTTCAAGTATTTGGGTATCTGAGTATTTAACCATTTTTTCTCCGGAGGCATATGAATATGCTTCGGACGCCCTGGCATAAAGCAGCCTGAGAAAATCGTAAATCTCAGTAATTGTTCCGACGGTTGAACGTGGGTTTTTATTTGTTGTCTTTTGTTCGATAGATATAACCGGACTCAAACCGGTTATCTTATCCACATCGGGGCGTTCCATCCCTCCAAGAAACTGACGTGCATAGGCAGAGAGAGTCTCCATATATCGCCTCTGACCCTCTGCATATATTGTATCGAAGGCAAGAGATGACTTACCGCTTCCGCTTAAACCTGTGATTACCACAAGGCTGTTTCGCGGAATTGTTACATCTATATTTTGTAAATTATGTACCCTTGCTCCAAGAACTTTAATCTCCTCATTCATCTTCACCTCTCCTTATTAAAAGGTCAGTTCTCCGTTTTCTATTTTTTCGATATTTCGCATCCCCTCCGAAGGAATCTTAATCAGATATTCTTTATTCGGTTTGGGAGTCAGAAATGGTTTCCTTAGCCATGGATTCAGTAATTTGAACATCTTATAATTTGTCCCAAACTTTTGAGCAAAAGCTGAAAAATCGGTAATGACACTGTCAATTTTTAATTCAGTGTATTTCAATTCAGGATATAAATCAGATTTTTCGATTTTAAATCCATAATTTCCCGGATCACTGATTATGAGTTTATATGCCACCGCCCTGAATATATATCTGGCAGTTTCATCGCTTAATAAAAGATCGTAATAATTACGCTGATGTTGTATGTCTATCTGCTCATCTATTGCGGCCCGTCCACCATCATATGAAGCAGCTGCAAGTGTCCAGTTTCCAAATTTTTCATATGATTTCATAAAATAATCGCATGCAAATTGTGTTGATTTTTCGACATCATACCGTTCATCAACAACATTGTTGATCTCAAGGCCTTCTTCTTTACCTGTTTCGGGCATTATCTGCCAGAAGCCTGTTGCTCCGGCCGGAGAAACCATGTTACTGTATTCACTTTCAGCAGCTACCAAATATTTGAAATCATCAGGAATATTATTCTTTATAAGAATTTTTTCTATTAGGGGAAGGTACCTGTTTGCCCTTTTTATTATCAGGATTGTAGAAGAATGTCTATAGGCACTGGTAAGGATTTCACGTTCAAGACTCTCCCTGGTGTCGAAGTTATCGAGAGGCATTCTCTCGCCTGCAAATGTCACTTCATCAGGCAGTTTAAATGATTTTATGTTATAAACGGTATCAGACTGCCGGTTCATGGTTGCTGCGGTATTGTCGAAACCTTTAAAGCTCTGCGCGATTGAAAGAATGATAATAGCCGTTCCGGCCAGAACTAAAGCAGTCAGCACTGTTTTCCTTTTAGTATTTATCATAATTATTTAAGCCGTAAGAAATAAAGTGCAAATGTAACATTTTTGCACCTGAAAAATAATTAAGGCTGGAGTAAATTAAGCCAAGAATGAATTCAGAATTTTCTATCCAATATTTGCGCAGGAGATTTACAAAAAAAACCCATGGGAGCAGATCAAAGGAAAAGTAAACATTTTGCAAGAAAAAGAATCAGAATTTTTCAGATATTAAAATTTATAAGAAAATCCTGAAAAGATCCCAAAGGAATAAGGATGAATGAAAGAACCTGTTGCATCACTGAAGGGGCTAAGGTAATATCGGAATGTTGGCTCAAGGTTAAGAGATATTTTGCTCGAGAGGCTATATTCCATTCCCATTCCCAGAGAACTGCTTAAGGTAAGCGGATTCAAACCTTCTGTTTTTCCAATTGAATATTTGTTGCCATCAACAGTTGTATAAACTGAATTGTTGACCAGCAGATTATACGACAATCCTCCTATAAGATTGATACCTATTGTTTTATCGATTAATTTAAATTTTAAGACAACAGGCAATTCAAGATAGCTGAAATTCTGGTCCATGGTGGTGCTGACAGGCTGAAGACTTGCTTTTTTAGGGTCAAATACATCATTTGTATAAGCGGTGATCACTCTGTTTGTTCCCTGTGAGCTGAGGAACACATCAGGATTATTTGTATAAACAGTTCCATTTGCTGTGAGAACCTCAAAGTTAGGTCCCCCCTTTGTGTATTGATATTGCTGAAATCCGCTGAATGAATTTATGCCATCTACCTTCTGTCCCAGTGAGGAATAGTAAAGACCGGATTGTATACTGAACCGCTTACTTAATTTATAGGAAAATGCAACTCCCCCTGAATATGAAACAAGAGGCTGTTCTGATGATGTCAATTGTTTCGAAAGAGCATCACTACCCGAATTGAAACTGGAATAATAAGTCGGTGAAGCCATTGCCGCAATCGACCACCTTTTCTCTGGTTTAGCAACAATAGCCTCAGGGAAATATTGAAAACCTGAATATGTAAGCTTTATGGAATTTGTAGCAGAAGTATTCAAATAAGGCAGAATCAGACTATTGGATGTTTCATTTTTTGCGAAATAGAAACCTTTGGCTTCCTGAATATTCTTAATCTGATCAGGATAATCAAAAGATGTCGCATTAACTTCCTCAATAAAAGGAATTACGTTATCAACTTCAGATAAACTACCAGAAGAACTTTTAACATTACTTTCTTTTCTCTCCTGCAAATTTTGTGGATTTCGTGTGGGAAGAAATATAATCGGACTTGAAACAGGCACATTAAATGCAATTACTGCAGAAGAAGGTTCTACCAACACCTGACGGCTCCAGCGGTAAGTTAAAAAACTAAGAGCTGTCAGAACAGTAATTGCAGCGGCTATCCTCAGAAACACATATGGCCTTGATTTTATTCTGACTGCCGAGAGAATATTGTCACAAACTCCGAATGGCGGAAGTACTTCATAATCTTTGAGTCCGTTTCTGAAGAGAAGATCTATATTTGCCTCTTTTTCATTCATTTGCAACTATCTTCTTTAATCCGGTGTATGATCCCACTCTTCTCTGAAGGATTACCCTTGCACGAGAAAGATTGGATTTTGATGTACCCTCTGAAATATTAATCATTTTACTGATTTCTTTATGTGAATAACCTTCAATTGCATAAAGATTAAACACCATTCTGTATTTCGTGGGCAACTCCCTGATAATTTCGAGCAGGTCATTAGCTTCAAGACCAGCATAATCCTGATTGTCAGGTTCTGCATCAGGTTCCTTTATCGTATCTATATCGTCAACACGGTAGAGATTGTGCCTGCTGCGGAATTTCTCAAGCGCTGTATTAACTGTAATCCGGCGCATCCAACCCTCGAAAGAACCTTCATATTTGTAATGTTCGAGGTTATCAAATATTTTAATGAATCCTTCCTGTAAAATATCTCTTGCCTCCTCATCATTACCTGAATACTGCAGACAGACTGCGTATAATTTTGCAGCATGTCTTCTGTACAGAAGTTCCTGATCCCTCCTATTACCGGCAAGACAACCTTTTATGATTTTTTTTATCTCCAACAAGGTTTTTTTTCCTGAATGAGGATATAAAAATATAAAATAATTATCTCAAATACCAGTAATTCTAAAAAGATTGATGGGATTTTGTAAAAAAAGGTTGCGTGAAGAAGATAGGTTCATTTCTTTTGCTTGCCCAAAAGAAAGTAATATTATAGGTGTATCACTTCTCCATATGCAGCAGCTGCTGCTTCCATTATAGCCTCCGACATGGTGGGATGCGGATGCACCGATTTAATAATTTCATACGCCGTAGTTTCAAGTTTCCTGGCAACGACTATTTCGGCAATCAATTCAGTGACATTTGCTCCGATCATATGTGCGCCCAGCAATTCACCGTAGGCTGAATCGAATATAAGTTTAATAAAACCATCTTTTGTACCGGAAGCACTGGCTTTGCCTGATGCAGTAAAAGGAAATTTCCCGACTTTTATATCATAACCGGCTTCCCTGGCAGCAGCTTCCGTAAGGCCACAGGAAGCTATTTCCGGATTAGTATATGTGCATCCGGGAATATTTTTATAATCAAGCGGTTCAACGCTCAATCCGGCAATCTTTTCTACACATATTATTCCTTCCGCCGAAGCAACATGCGCTAATGCCGGACCATGAACTATATCACCGATAGCAAAAATACCAGGGACCGATGTCTGATAATAATCATCCACCACCACTTTGCCCTTATCTGTTTTAACACCGGCTTTTTCGAGACCAATATCTTCTATGTTAGCCGTTATTCCAATAGCTGATAAAACAATATCTGCTTCAGCTACCTCCTGCCCCTTTGGTGTTTTGATTGTGACAACACACTTTTCTTTTGAAGTATCGACAGACTCAACTGTAGAATCGGTCATCACCTTCATTTTAATTTTCTTAAATGATCTTTCAAGCTGTTTTGAGACTTCCTCATCTTCAACAGGAACAATCCTGGGTAAAAACTCAACAAGGGTTACATTTGTGCCCAGAGACTGATAGAAATTAGCAAATTCGCTACCTATTGCACCTGACCCAACAACTAGCATAGATTCAGGTAGCTTTTCAAGTGTCATAGCTTCGCGGTATCCGATTATCTTCTTGCCATCCTGCTTCAGGTTTGGCAACTCCTTTGATCTGGCACCCGTAGCTAATATAACATTCCGTGAGGAATATTTTTTTCTAGTCCTGTCAGGAGCCTCAACCTCAACCTCAACCTCAACCTTATTAATGCCTGCAAGACGACCATAACCTTTGATATGTTCAATATTATTCTTCTTAAAGAGAAACTGAACTCCTTTGCTCATGCCGTTTGCCACGTTCCTGCTTCTTGAAACAATTGCACTAAAATCGGGTTTTATGTCACCTGAAATTGAAATCCCATAGTCCGAAGCATGAGTCAGATATTCAAAGACCTGTGCACTTTTTAATAGCGATTTTGTAGGGATACATCCCCAGTTAAGACAGATTCCACCGAGTTCAGCCCTTTCAATTACTGCCACTTTCATTTTCAACTGCGATGCCCTTATAGCGGCTACATAACCACCGGGACCGCTGCCAATTATTATCAGATCGTAATCCATTGTATTCGTGCTTTATATTGTATGCTTTATATTTAATATTTTGTTTACTTTAATTAGTAAGTACCTAAAGTTTAGAGTGATTAAAGTGCCTGGAGTTATTCCATTTTGTTATTGCTCCTGTTAAGTGAATTGTACCTTTTACCAGCACCCAGAGAATCACAAGAGTAAAGATTATTGTAGCGCCCACCGGAATTCCTGCATAATATGAAATCACATATCCTGTTGCTGTTCCGATAAACCCTGCAATAACCGACCAGATAACTATTTTAAAATAGACCCTGGTAAACAACATTGCAATGTTTGGAGGAATAGTAAGCAATGATATAACCAGAACAACACCGGCCATCCTTATGTTCAAAACTATTGTCAGGGCTATCAGCGAGGTTGTAACATATTTGAATACATCAACATACGATGAGTATGTTCTGGCAAATACCTCATCGAAAGAGATGTAAAGAATTGTCCGGTAAAATACTCCGAAATAGAGTATGAGTACTGCTGACATTATTCCCAGTGCGATAATATCGGCCTGAGAAACTGTTAGAATACTGCCGAAGAGATAACTCATAAGATTAGGCGTGTACCCTGGTGTAAGGTAGATGAATATTATCCCGATTGCCATTCCGAATGCCCATAATATACCAATAGCAGAGTCTTCTCTTATTCTTTGCTTCACAGAAAGATACTCAACTCCCAAAGCTGATAGGATACCAAAAACAGCAGCTCCCACTACTGGATTAATGCCAATAAAATATCCGATGCCTATACCGCCGAACGAAGCATGAGTGATACCTCCGCTTAAAAAAACCATCCTTTTAGACACAACGTATGTTCCTGCTAACCCTGCAGTTATGCTGGCAAAGATTGCACCAAGAAGACCTTTGATTATAAATCCGTATTGAAAAATACTTGTCTCCACTATATATGTTTTTTAAGTACTGTATGTGGCACATCTCCGTGTGTAATCAGCTGAATCGGACATCCGTATGCAAGCAGATCTTCATTAGTGATCTCATGGGAAGGATGATAATGAAGACTCCTGTTTACGCAGGCAAAAGACTTAATATGCGATGAAATGGTTCCAACATCATGCGAAACCATCAGAATTGCCATTCTATTATTGAGGTCTTTCAGCTTTTCATAAAAATCATTTTCGAAGGTTGTATCCACGAAATTTCCGGGTTCATCAAGTAATAATAATTTCGGGTCACCGATGATGGCACGGCCCAGGAATACCCTTTGCATCTGTCCTCCTGACAATTCACTTAAAAAGGATGCAGACATACCCGACAGGCCAAGTTCATCAATGACAGCATGAGCTTTATTCTTGTCAGAAGACGACATTCCGGAGATGATTCCTTTCCGAATCATCAGTCCTGAAAGAATTATATCAGTAACTGTCACAGGATAGTTAATGTCTCCTGTCGATATTTGGGGAAGATAACCGATACTGTTTCCGTTTATAAGCTCATTATTGAAAACCATCCTGCCTTTTAATGGTTTCACCAAACCCAGAATAACTTTTAAAAGCGTTGTTTTTCCACCTCCATTCGGACCAATAACTCCTACAAAATCGTTCTCATATACTTTTAAATCAACATCCTGTAAAACTACATTTGCACCATATGAGGCCGACAAAGAATTCATTTCAAATAAATACGCCATATCAGTGCCTATTTTGAGTTTTCCAGTAAACTTTTATACAACGCGTTTATAATATCGGTAGTTGATTTTTGCCAGTTTTCCGACAAAGGATCTATCAGAGTAATTTCAGCTCCGATCTCTCCTGCAATGGCTTTCGCATTTTTGGTGTCATATTCTCTCTGAACGAATATTGTTTTGATGTTTTCTTTTCTGGCACGGTCAATAAGTTCCTTCATTCTTGACGGAGAGGGTTCTTTGCCTTCAAATTCCACCGGGATCTCTTCAAGTCCATAGTCTCTTGCAACATACGCCAGGTTCGGATGATATATCATAAAACATCTGTTCGGAATATCTGAAAACAGTTCCCTGGCTTTTCTATCCACTTCCTGAATCTTAGAAATCAGGGCCTGGTAATTTGCTTCATACTTAACCTTTTGTGAAGGGTTCAGCTCATTCAACAATTCTTTTACAGACGAAGCCATTATCAAAGCACATCTGGCTGATACCCAGTAATGAGGATCGGCGCCCTCAATATGACCCCCTTTATGTTGAGAACTTGATACAATAGGATTAATCCCGTCTGCCAGTGATAACTTTTTCATTGTCCTGTTTGTCTCATAAAAACGGTCAAGCCAGTTCATTTCAAATCCGAGATAGCCATTGCTGATATAGGCGACTGATTTCCTTAGCTTGCTGATCTGCCCGGGGAAAGGTTCATAAGTATGAGGATCTGCTCCGGCAGGTACCATTATATTAACTGTAAAGTCATTTCCTGCAATCTCTTCAACAAAGTATTTGAAAGGAGCGATACTGACAGTAATTATTTTGTTGCCCGAATCATTGCCACCACGGCCACAGGATATTGCAAAACATATTAAGAGTAAAAAGAATATTTTTCTCATCATGCAGAAAAGTGATCGACCACTGCAAATTTAACATATAACAGAACAAATGGGTTAAGTGTTGCAAATAAAATAATATAAGCTATTTTTGAATTAGATTAATAGAAAATCTACTCCCTGCCTGATGAAGAACAAAGGAGAGCTTCTTGCTTCTATATTGAAAAATTTCAAGGACTGCTGTTTCTTCCTGCATAACACCAAAGAATTCGATGTAGTTGAAAACATTATGAATGAAGGGTTTATCTTCGAAAGGCAGCTGGCTCATTCAACTGACCGCGTAAATCCAAACGAGGCAATAGAAATCAGTTACTTTCTGGTTCAAAGGAAGGATTATGGCTCATTCACTGTAATTATTGCCATACCTAAAGTAATTTATGAATCATATACTGGCGTTTCCAATAATAAAGATGTTTGCATAGAAGAGGTGCTGACTGTTACCGATCCATACTGGGGGGATAATGATGAGTTGATGTATACGCTGTCGCCAAAACATATTCTGGGTTACTTCAACATAAAAACTTCGGAGTTTTACCAGAACAGGAATTGGGATCCTTTCTTTAATAACTGCCAGTCCAAATCTGCAGGTAAAAAATCAATGAATATCGGGATAAAATAAAAAAAGAAACCGGCCTCTTCAGCCGGTCCTCGTTTTCAAACTAACCTAAACTAAAACGCCTGAAGTGATATCTTAAAAAATCCGGAAGCCTTGGTCGATGAAATCTGAAATTTCCAATCTCCGGTTTTATCCTGATTCTCAGTTTCTGAAATGTTGAATGATTTTCTCCAGTTGAGATTGCCCGATTCGTCAATCAGGATGTCAGAATAGCTTTTCCCATTGGGCATAATTATTTTAATGCGGATCTCACCCGATTTACAATCGCCCATTACTGACATAACGACTGATTTTGCTGTCTTCTCCACATCAAAGGAGTAATCCTTTGAGAATGTGTTGTCTTTTACTGTTTTGGAAAATTCCCATGATGTTCTTTCAGAATCCCCACCCATTGAATGCATAAAGAAAGTCTGTCCGTCAGGTCCTGAAATTTCATAAGGTTCATCAAATAGAAAGGAACCATTTCCCCTGGGCAAATCCCGGAAAATTTTTTCTCTGTCTAAGTTTGCTTTTTCAAGCGAAATCCGCACATTTGTCATAGTGCTGTCCAGCTCCGACTTTTTAGCATCCATTGACAGCTCTGCATCCTCCTGTGCTTTTTTCAGTTCCACCAATGCTTTTTTCTGTGCATCAATTTTCTGCTGGATCTTCAGGTCCTCTTCCTGTTGTTCCTTTGTTTTTTCCTGGGCCCTGACCTGTTGAAAGGAAGAGCCTAATGAGATGAGGAAAATAACCGCTAATAGAAATCTTAAGTTTTTCATGACTGCCCGTTTTTAAGTTTGACTATGTAAAGATACTACAGGTAATCAGGCTGTTTTGTTAACGCCGGGTTAACGTAGGGTTAATGTTTGGACAATAGTAATGAGCTATCAATAAATTGAATAATTTTGAGAAAATAAAACAACAAAGATGAAAAAGAGAAATACCGTTCTGGTTTCTGGTATTGCTTCCATTATAATTCTTGTCTCAGTCCAGCTTTTTATTATAAAAGGAATTTGGAATCAGAGAAACGAGATGTTTGCTCTCAGGTACTCGGTTTTATCAAAGGAGGGGCTTGATTTTTTAAACAGACGAATGCGAACCGATGGATTTGATACTGTACGATTACTTTTAAGAAATTATTCCGAACAGGCTAATAAAGAATTACATGCACTGAAGGACCCCAGGGATATTGACGCAAAAAAAAAGGAGATTCTCAATTATTTCACAACTGTTGTTTACAAAGAACAGGATCTGTCGGATTTTCTTTCAAAATATTTTGAAAGAAGGGGATTTGAAAAAAAATTCAAATTCACAATTTCGATTATGGACCTGGATATGATTAATGATGATACGATACCTGTTTATCAAAGTGAGGGCTTTTTAAACCGGGGACGGCCAAATACAGGCGTAAGATCAGGCCCTGCAGACAATCTCAAGGATAAAATTCTGGTCAACTGGTTCAACCTGGAGGATAATAGTTACAGGTTCCTTTTTGCATACTATATTGATTTTTCAGATAAACAAAAAGTTATTTTGAAGGAGACATCCGTCTTCCTGGGAATGAGTATATTAAGTATCATTGTCGTAGTCATAATTTTTATAATAACCTATAAAAATCTTATGGAGGAAAAGAGGCTTTCAAACCTTAAGACAGATTTTATAAACAATATGACTCACGAGCTCAAGACGCCTCTGTCTACAATAACCGTCGCAGGCAAAACGCTTGAAATGCCACAGATAAGAAATGATGATGCCAAAATACTTGAAACGGCTAAACTTATTGGGAAGCAAAGTGTTCATCTGAATCAGCTTATCAATATGATACTGGAGATAAGCATGTGGGAAAGAACACAATTCCAGCTTGACAAAAAAACAATCAGTATAGAGGAGATTGTGAATGATGTTGTTGATAGCTTTAAATCGGGCGGAGGAAACAATGCCACAATAATTCAGAAATATAATTTCAGCGGAGCAAAAGTGGATATAGATGCTGTATATTTTACAACCCTTCTTAATAACCTTCTTTCCAATGCAGTGAAATACTCGGACAAACAACCTGTAATTGAGATTGAAGGATTCACGCAGGACAATAATGTTTTTATAAAGGTTGCTGACAATGGAATAGGAATTAATAAAATCGATCAGAAGCATATATTCGATAAGTTTTACAGGGCCTCGACCGGAAACATTCATAAATTTAAGGGTCTGGGACTGGGCCTGTACTATGTAAAAAAAATTGCGGAGGCTCATGGCGGAGATGTTACTGTGCACAGTAAACCGGGAAAAGGTAGTATATTTACTGTAACATTACCATTCTAATTAAAATATTCAGGAAATGAAAGTTTTAGTTGCAGAAGATGACAGGGATTTTGGAAATATATTGACGCAGTATATTTCAATAAGCGGCTTTGATGTAAAACTGGGACGGGACGGAAAAGAGGCGTGGGAAATGTTTAGTCAGGACAAACCAGATATATGCGTATTCGATGTGATGATGCCTGAAATGGACGGATTTACACTCGCCGAAAAAGTCAAGGAGGCTCACCCTGATGTACCTGTAATTTTTCTTACGGCTAAGAGTCTGAAGGAAGATATAGTAAGGGGTCTTAAGATCGGGGCAGATGATTACATAACCAAACCGTTTGATCCGGAGGTCCTTATTCTGCGAATAAATAATATACTTAAAAGGGCCTATTCCTCAACTAACGATGAGTTTAAAATATCGCAGACTGTCTTGAAATATAACACACTGGAGCTCATCTGTGGCAATACAAAAGAAAAGCTTACCCTTAAGGAAGCACAGTTATTGAAATATTTCATTATAAACAAGAATAAAATACTTGCCAGAGAAGATATACTTACAGAAATATGGGGAGAAGATGATTACTTCCTGGGAAGAAGCATGGATGTGTTTATCAGCCGTTTGAGAAAATATGTCTCAGAAGATAATAACATTGACATTCGCACTGTGAGAGGCACCGGATTTATACTTGAAGAGACAAGGAAAGAAGAATAATCCAGAAGTGAGGGGTGAGGTGTGAACTATGTGAGGTTGAGAGTTTTAAAAAAAAAGCTGCCTCATTTCTGAAGCAGCCTTTATTATCAATTTAATTTCTAAGTCGTAATCGCCAATTTGAAATTACTTTTTAGCTCCAAGTACTTCCTTTACTTTATTATATAAAGCTTCTCCCCTTAGGTTCTTACCAATTATCTTCCCCGTTTCATCAAGAAGAAAATTGGCTGGAATTGAATTCACTGCATATAGTTTAGCTGCAGCATTATTCCAGAACTGGAGATCAGATACGTGTGTCCAGGAAAGTTTATCATCGGCTATAGCTTTTACCCATGGTTCTTTTTTCTGATCGAGAGAAACACCAAAAATATCAAATCCCTTTTTGTGAAATTCGTTATAGACTTTAACTACATTCGGGTTTTCCTGACGGCACGGATTGCACCATGATGCCCAAAAATCGATCAATAGTAATTTGGAGCCTATCTTTGAGGAAAGAGCTAACGGATTACCATTAACATCGCTCAACGTAAAATCAGGCGCTTTCTGACCAACTGCAACTGTCTTCATGGCGATCACTCTTTCCTTCAGACTTTTTATCGGAGGCAATGCAGCAATTGCAGTATCAAGTCCGTTAACCATTGATTCGATCTCATCTGCTTCCATTTCATAACTAAGACTAACCACTATTGAAGGTGAAACATACGAGTGCGGGTGGGTCTTAACAAAAATTTTCTCAAGATTGCTCATCTCGCTCTGAATAGAATCAAGTTGCTTCTCAAGCGCAGCCGTTGCAGTAGCATTACCCGACTGGCTTGCCGACTGATAGAAGGCAACTAACTTTGAATAATTATCGCTCAATGGTTTGTTGGAGTTGACAAAGGCATTATACTCATTCTGTGTCTTTGAACCGGCTACTTTAGCCTTAAATAAAGAATCAAGGCTTCCGGTAACAGTTATGCTATCAGAATTTTCCAGATAAAATGATGTCCTCTTCTTTGTATTCCCTGCAACAAGCTGAATCATCTGTGGATAATCAACCGCTCCGCCTTTCAAGGTAAATTTACCCTTTCTTGAAACAGCAGAATCAATTGAAACTGTCTTCCCTGCTTCTCTTTTCTGGAGATAAAAAGTAATGCTGTCAGATCCATCAATCTTACCCTTAATCGTATAATGAGGTTTTGAAGAACATGAATACAATACAACACCTATAACAAAAAGATAAATAACTTTTTTCATAAACAATGGTTTTGAATTTATAGTTGAATAAAAAAAATTGAACCCGTAAAGGTATGAATTATTATTCAGTATGCCTTTCGAAATATTTATCAAGCAATTTGACTGCTGCCTTATATGAGGTTATTGTTCCTTGCTGTAACTGCCTTTCCATGCCCGGAACCATCAATTTTACATCTTTATTGCTATAGAATGAGTTATTCAGGTATTCTATAATTGTATTATGCATCCTGATAACTGCCTGCTCCTTTCTGAAAGTATCAAAATATCCTGAGTTTTTAGTAAATGTGAAATATTCCATTATTATATCCCATAACTCTTTAATACCTGTATTTGTCAATGCAGAACAGGTTTGAACCTGAGGCACCCATCCCGATGATTTTTTGAGGAAGAGGTGAAGAGCATTCTGAAATGAGACACGGGCATTCTCGGCAAATTTTTTATTGGTTCCGTCAGCTTTTGTTATGGCAATAAGGTCGGCCATCTCCATTATTCCCCGCTTTATTCCCTGGAGCTCATCTCCTGCGCCGGCAAGCATAAGAAGAAGGAAAAAATCGACCATCGAATGTACAGTTGTTTCCGATTGCCCTACTCCAACGGTCTCGACAAGAATTGTATCGAATCCTGCCGCCTCACAAAGTATTATCGTTTCCCGTGTTTTCCGTGCGACACCTCCAAGAGTCCCGGTTGAAGGGGAGGGCCGTATAAAAGCTTCGGGATGAATACTTAGCTGTTCCATCCGTGTTTTGTCACCGAGAATGCTTCCTTTGGAACGTTCACTGCTTGGATCAATTGTTAGCACAGCGACTTTTCTCTTCTCACTCAGGATATGCAAGCCAAGAGTTTCGATGAAAGTGCTCTTACCGGCACCCGGAACACCTGTAATTCCGATTCTTATGGATCTGGAACTGAATGGCAGGCATTTCTCGATTATAGCCTGAGCTGTTTCATGGTGTTCATCCAGGGAACTTTCAACGAGAGTTATAGCCTGACTTAAGATTATTCTGTTTCCGGAAAGTATACCGGAAACAAATTCATCCGCTGAATATTTCTTTCGCTTCTTCCTTCCTGATTTTGTCAGAACATCAGGATTGATGTTTGGCGGCTGAGGAATCCCTTCCTTTACCTTTAATGAGCTTTTAAATTCTCTTTTCTTATCCATTAATTATTTTACAGCAGCTGGTTGTTCAACATCGGCTGTAAGCATAAGCACAACTTCAGAATTTTTAGGATCATTTGTATAAACGTAGATAGCCTTCGTCACTTTTCCTGAATAACTGCCTGAGTTAAACACTGCTTTGATAGAACTCGATTCTCCGGGCTTGACACCAACGCCCTGATTTCCCTGCTGCACTGCAGTACAACCGCATGTAGATTTCAACGACCTGATGATCAGGTCCCGTTTGCCATCATTTTTAAATTTGAATTCAACTTCGTTTTGGGTTGAGCCCTTTATTTTACCAAGGTCCACGGTTGTCGATTCAACTTTGAATACCGGAGCATTTTCAAGTTCATCTTTCGATAATGAAGAAAAGTCTTCAACAAGATTTGCTGAAACATAATAAAATAAATTTTCCTGGATCACTCCGTTAAGCTTTATCTTTACCATATCACTGACATTTCCCCATCCTCCGTTTTTTGTTGCATCGTAAGTGCCTTCAACCATACCTTTTTGTCCGGGCTTAAGAGTTTCAGGATTCGATTTTAAAGTAAGATGTGCCGGTACTGCATCAAATTCAATCTTTACAGGTTCGGCTGATGTATTGATCAATTGCATAACCCTCATCTTCTTTTCTGTTTTCTTTACATTCGTGAATGCCAAGTGGTTGCTTTCGAATCTTATACCGCCTACCGCAAATGTAAATAACTCTTCAACTGTCTTTTCATGTGGAATTACTTCTCCTTTAATTGTCAGAACAACAGGTGCAGGTTTTGTATTGGCATACACTGAAATAGTCTTACTAAATGGACCCGGCCTGTCCTTAGGATCATATATTGCTGTAATTTTACCTTTTGCTCCCACAGGAATAGGCTCCTTAGTCCATTCGGGTGTTGTACAGCCGCATGATGCAACAACGTTTTGAATTACCAGAGGATCAGTTCCTGTGTTTGTAACAATAAAATCAAAAGTCTGTCTTCCTGCTTCTTCTTTAAATGTTCCAAAATCGTGTTCAGTTGCTGAAAGTTGCATTTTTGTGGTTCCTGTCTGCGATCTTACCGACATCCCTAGAATCAGTAAAGAAAAAATAAAGAATATCCGTTTCATATTAATCTGTTATTTTAATAATTGAAGAATTAGAACTATATTTTTACAAATATACAAAATGAAAAATCAAATTCTCTCATATGACAATTCACGGAACAGTTTGGTTGCAGAACAAGTTGCAAAAATCGGACCGATGAATTTAAATATTTTTGGCTGAGTAAAAATAATAAAGTTTGAGATTTTTAGATAGTTAAAACAGATTATCATTAGTTTTGCTGTCTGGCCAGGATTTTTTGGAACAAAATTTGTTAATTTGAAATCCTGATACTTCATGGGAACTTTGGAAAAAAAAATTATCAAAAGACTGGTTATTATTTTCATTGTGTGTGTGTGTTATTCAAACGCATACGGCCAGTTTTATAATGGCTTGCAAATGTCTTTCGGCAAAAACAGGGTTCAGTACCTCGATTTCTACTGGCAATTCTACAGGTTCGATAATTTCGATTGCTATTTTAATGAATACGGCCGGGATCTGGCTCAGTTCACAGCATCATATGCCACCAAAAAACTGGCTGAAATTGAGGATTTTTTCGATTATACCCTGGAGAAAAGGATTATGTTCATCATCTATAACAGAAATTCTGAGTATAAACAATCTAATATCGGGCTGGTCACTTTTGATGAGAGCACTTATAATACCGGCGGCTTCAACAGGATCATTAAAAATAAAGTGATGCTGTACTATGAAGGTGATCATAAAGCATTTGAATGCCAGATAGCAGCTTCCATCACTGAAGTGATAATCAATGAAATGTTATATAATGCCGATGTAAAAGACAGAATAGCAAGCTCCTCAGTTATCAATTTGCCCGACTGGTACATGAAGGGACTCATTGGTTATGTAGGCGGCAACTGGGATTATGAAGCGGAAAACAGGGTAAAAGACGGATTCAAATCGGGGAAGTATAAAAAAATCAACCATCTGGAATATGATGATGCTGTGGCAGCAGGTGAATCTTTCTGGAGATTTATCGGTAAAAAATATGGCGATGCGCTGATTCCCAACATAATATATCTTACAAAAATTTATAAAAATGTTGACGATGGCCTGACTTACGTAACAGGCCAGAATCTCAAAAATTTGCTCAGAGAGTGGAAAAATTTCTACGCCGATGAGTTTTCAGGTGATAAAAATCTTCCAGCGGATGATGCAAATACTGTAAGAAAGTCGAAAAAAGAACAGATCTACCAGCAGGTAAAAGTCAGTCCGGGAGGCGATTATATTGCCTATGTAACCAATGATTGGGGAAGGAAACGGATTTGGCTCTACAATCAGGCAACCGGGAAACGAAAAATCATCTTCAGGAAAGAACCGAAATTCGAACAGATCGTTGATAATACATACCCTGTAATTGCCTGGCATCCAAGCGGGAAAATTCTGACTTTTATAAATGATGAAAAATCTGACCTTAGGATGTATTTCTACAGGACCGATGAAAAAACAACTTCAAAAAGAGTTATGCTCTATTTTGATAAGGTTCTCGATTTTTCATATTCTCCCGAAGGTTCACGTCTTGTCCTTTCAGCAGTAAAGGATGGTATAACTGATATATATATTCATACAATTGCCTCAGGGACTAATGAACAGATTACCAGAGATATAGCGGATGATCTTAATCCTTCATTCCTGAAAGATTCTCCTGACCAGATAATCTTCTCATCAAACAGATTATCTGATACTCTCACAAATACTGCAGATCCATTTGAAAAAGTATCTCAGACTTTCGACCTTTTTACATATGACCTGGCAAAAAGGAATAATGTCCTGGTACGGCTCACTGAAGGAAAATACACTGACAGGTTACAGGCCTCAGAGGTATCAAAGAATAAATTTACATATTTAGGAAATCAGAACGGGATATTTAACAGGTACATTGCAAAATTTGACAGCTCCATCAGTTTTATTGATACAGTTGCCCACTACAGATATTATATTAATTCCCAGCCATTTACTAATTATGACAGGAACATCCGGAACTTTTCAGCAATGAACGGAAGCGATCCTTTCTCTGAAGTTCTGTTCTCCAACAGGCAGTATGTTCTGAGGAAAGGTTTGCAGAGCCAGTCAGATCCGATACTTCCGGGTGATATGGTAAACACCAGGCTGCGGAACGAGAAAAATCATTATTTTCATAGAGCTGACAGCATAGAACAGCTGAGGCAGTGGCTCGTTTCGGAAGATAAAAAAAGAAGGGATACCCTTACCAAACCTTTGTATGAATACTATATTAAGAACGAACCTATCGACATAAACCACTATATATTTGAAAAAGAGAAACAAAACTACTACAATCAGCTGTGGCGGAAGAAATACATGGATATCGACCTTGATACAGGCCATATCAATCTTCCTCTGATAAGGATTTATGAACCTTCCTTTTATAATAATTATATTGCCACCCAGATCGATTTTAGTTTTCTCAATAATTCATACCAGGTATATAGCGGCGGAGCACCGTATTTTAATCCGGGAGTTAATCTTCTGACACAGATCGGAACAGTTGATTTGTTTGAAGATTACAGGATCACAGGAGGGTTCAGATTTGCCGGAAATTTCGATAGCAATGAATACTTGCTTAGCATTGAGAACCTCAAAGGTACATTCGATAAGCAGTTAATCTATCACAGAGAGACCTATTCAAGCTCCGATTCAACATATTTCAAAATTTATTCACAGGATGTTCATTTTTCGATGGCCAAGCCTATTACACCCGTTTTAGCCTTGAAAGGAACGCTTTCATACAGGTACGACAGGCATGTCATTCAGGCAACCGATATGGCTACTCTTAACTATCCGAATATCACAAAGCAATGGGCGAGCCTTAAGGGAGAGGTGATTTTTGACAATACCCGCCAAAGAACTATTAATATTTACTTAGGTACCAGGTTTAAAATATTCGGCGAATATTACAGAGAGATTACGAGTAAAAAATCTGATATGGTTGTTCTGGGATTGGATTTCAGAAAATATATCCGTATACACAGGGATCTTATCTGGGCAAACAGGTTTGCAGCGAGTACATCATTTGGCCCGACAAAACTCCTTTATTACCTGGGAGGCGTAGATAACTGGATGGGATATCTTTTTAATAAAGTACCAATGTTCGATAATACAATACCAGTAACTCCAAATGTAAACTACGGATTTCAGGCCCTCGCAACAAACATGAGAGGATTCTCACAAAATGTAAGAAACGGAAATAGCTTCGCTCTCATAAACAGTGAAATAAGATGGCCGGTGATAAGATACTTCGCGGGCCATCCTCTTAAGTCAAACTTTCTGAACAGCATTCAGATAATCGGCTTCGGCGATGTAGGCACCGCCTGGTCGGGAAAATCACCATGGTCCGGGAACAACGGCTACGATACTCAAACAGTTAGCAGTGGCCCGGTAACAGTCACTCTTGACTCAAACAGGGACCCGATAGTAGAAGGTTTTGGTGCAGGTCTTAGAGCTCAGATTCTAGGATATTTTGTAAGAACCGACTGGGCCTGGGGTGTCGAAAACGGGTACGTCCTTCCCAGAATTTTCTATTTGTCGTTCAGTCTCGACTTTTAATTGCCTGTCATAATAGATTCGGTAATGCCGGAAATCAAAAATATATCGGGATCACAAAGGTACCCTAAAAACAATCCTGATTGCTAAAGAGTGGTCAATTCAGTTGTTGAAACATTAAATCGTATTTGACATATATAACCATATATTTTTCATGTTTCTTTTTGAATTAAAAAAAATAAGGTAATTTTGTGCGCAAATATAATTAGTTAATCAAAAAAATAATTGAAATGGCTTACAAAATTAATGATGATTGTACTGCTTGCGGAACATGTATCGATGAATGTCCCGTTGAAGCAATATCAGAAGGCGACATCTATAAAATTGATCCGGATGTCTGCACTGACTGTGGTGCTTGTTCTGATGTCTGCCCAGTTGAGGCTATTCATCCGGCATAGTAACACATTCTAAAAACTAAATAAGGGGCATATTTCGATATGTCCCTTTTTATTTTCATTGTGGGTTGTATTTAGCTTTTTCAAGGATCGCCTGAACATCAGTATTTCTAATCATATCCTCCATTCTTATATCTGAATTTTTCATCATATACGATTCGATAATCCTGAAACCCAACCATATGGCTGCCTGTCCAGGCGATTCCTTTGTAAAATAACCTGTAAAAGGAGCTTCTCCGGTGAGCTTGCGTATATTAAGCTGATCGCTGCTGAAAAGAAGATTATTCTCAACCAGATATTGCCACATCAGGCTTTCATTATTCATGCAGAATTTCATCTGACCAACTGTGAAACCAAAGATAATTTCATCGGGTGTTTCCGGCAGCATACATTTTTCAAAGTATTTAAGTTTGCCATAATGTAAAATTTCTGCCAGTACATTGTCAGCTGGGTAATTAAGCGTTGTAAAGGCCCAATCTGAGGCAGCCCACCCGTACATACAATCAGGAACAATATTCTCAGGAGTCATCTTTGCAGAAAGATATTTGTAAATACTTAGTCTTGGATAATATTCACAATCGGCACCTAGGTATCTGTCAAGGCTCACGCCAAGTAAAGAATCTCCTGTAATGATGCTGTTATTAAAACCTGTGATACAAGTGAAAACTGCCGGGACATTTTTCCCGGGGAAATAATAAAGATAATGCATGAAAGCTTCCTGCAGCCCTTTTTCTATTTTCGTAACGTCGGGATATTTTTCCATAGTAAGGGCATAAACTTCATTATTCTGTTTATCGGAACAAAACCGGAGAAGCATATCGCCAAAGGATGATTCATCAATGTCACCTGTATTTATCACGGAACTAAAAAGCTGAAGGAAACCGCCATATTTCTTTTTGAGCGTGGGAACCATCGGTATTACTTCATCAGGATTCAATGTGAAGAGATCTTTCTCGAGTCTCTTTATTTCAATTTTGACTTTAATTGATGATGTGTTGACTTTATACGGATTTTTTTTGCAGGAAGTTGTTGCTATGGCAACCAGAACCAGAAAAATAACAGGAACATAACGGATTCTCATATCATTCTTTTTTAGCATTCTAAAATACGTACTTTTTGCTTTACAAGAGTACTAAACTAAACGATATAATAACTTCCCTTATTATTTGCTACTTTTACAAAAGAAATGAAATTGAAACAATAATGATCTTATTTATAGCCGCCAGATCACAATGACACAAAGTTTCTCCAATACTCTCAAGATTCGAGTTTTTACCTTGGTGATTCTTTGTGCCTTCGTGCCTTTGTGGCAGAAATGAATCATCAGAACTAGTCAATATAAGAACCTCATGATTAAGGTAAGATATTTTCAATTTTTAAAATCAGGAGTTAATAAAAATTCTCTCATCCTTTTATTAATATTCTTTTCAATTGCTTCAAACGCCCAGCAGAGAATAAGTCTTGGAATTCATGCTGATCCTCTTTTAAGCTGGTTCTCGACCGATATCAGGCAGGTCCAAAATAATGGGGCAAGGGCCGGTTTCAGTTTTGGACTTACATATAATAAGTATTTCACACCAAACTATTCGTTTTCGTCCGGAATAAGTCTGATGAGAGCAGGAGGCAGACTGATCAGCAGCGACACAACAGTCCTGGAATTTTCAAAATCCAAAGTAACATTACTGCCAGGAAATCCGGTAGTATATAAAATTCAATATCTCGTGGTTCCTATAGGGCTGAAGCTCCAGACAAACCAGATTGGGTACGTTACCTACTTCACTGATCTAGGATTGGATCCCAAAATTGTGATAAGCAGAAAAGCTGATATTCCATCTCAGAATATCACAGATGAAAACGCCTCAAATGAATTGAGACTTTTTAATCTTTCCTATCATGTTACTGCTGGTATTGAATACTCCATGGGCGGATCCACGGCATTGGTCTTTGGTTTGAACTTTGATAATAATTTTCTTGACATCACCAAAGACAACGGGAGTCAGCCGGCAGATAAAGTGTCCCATAAGATCCTGAGCTTCAGGTTTGGGGTTAATTTTTAAGAAACAACCGATGAAATTTACTGTTGCTCAACTGAATTATCATATTGGAAATTTTTCCGGGAATAAAGAATTGATCTGCAACGCAATCAAAAAGGCAAAAGCAGTCGGATCGGATCTTATTATTTTTTCAGAACTATGTATCCCAGGATACCCACCGCTTGACCTGCTTGACCGGATTGATTTTATTGAAAAATGCAACCAGACAGTAATGGAGATAGCAAGGGAATGTACCGGAATTGCAGCAATTGTAGGCTCTCCTACTATTAACACAAGGCCTGAAGGCAAAAAACTTCATAATTCGGCTCTATTGTTGTCTGAAGGGAAAATTATTTTCAGTGCTAATAAAGCACTTCTGCCAACTTATGATATATTCGACGAGTACAGGTATTTTGAACCTGAGAAAGAGTTCTCTGTTTTTTCATTCAAAGGATTAAGGCTGGCCATAACAATCTGCGAGGATCTCTGGGACGAACAGCCTTTCGATAACGAGTTCGAAAAGACCAGGCTTTATACGGTCTCGCCAATGGAAGAGCTTGTAAAACAAAACCCTGATTTAATAATCAATATCGCAGCTTCGCCATTCTCATATTCCAAAATTGAAGCTAAGGAAAACATATTTATATCTAAAGCTATAAAATACAAAATACCTGTTATTTCAGTCAACCAGACAGGAGCAAATACCGAACTTATATTTGATGGCGCTTCAGTCATTATAAATGAAAAGGGTAAAATATATAAGCAGCTGCCATTTTTCGAGGAAGCTGTGGAAACTTACTCATTTGAAAGTATTAAATCAGAATCAATAACCGGCAATAACATCAAGAGTGATTCCATTTCTCTTATATACAAAGCTTTAGTTACAGGATTACGTGATTATTTCAACAAAACTGGTTTAAAAAGCAGTGTTATCGGACTTTCTGGTGGCATAGACTCGGCTATTTGTCTTTGTCTTGCTGTTAAAGCTCTGGGTAATGAAAATGTCAGGGTCCTACTTATGCCTTCCCGTTACTCATCAGATCATTCTGTCAGAGATGCTGTTACTCTTGCCAGGATTCTAAATGTTCAGTATGATATTGTAAATATTGAAAAGCCATTCAGAGCTTTTGAGGAAGACCTTGAACCTGTTTTCAGAGGGTTGAATACCGATGTTACCGAGGAGAATATACAGGCACGAATCAGAGCCATTCTTCTGATGGCTGTCTCGAATAAATTCGGATGCATTGTATTGAACACATCTAATAAAAGCGAAGCTGCAGTCGGTTATGGTACTCTCTATGGAGATATGGCGGGAGGTTTATCCGTAATCGGGGATGTGTATAAAACTGATGTTTACAGGATAGCTGAATACATTAACATGGAAAAAGAAATTATTCCTGAAAACATAATCAGAAAATTGCCATCTGCCGAATTGAGACCCGATCAGTTTGATACTGATTCACTTCCGGATTATAAGATTCTTGATTCAATATTGTACCAATACATAGAACTTCAGAAGCCTGCCGGCCGCATTATAAAAGAAGGAGCTGACGGCGACACTGTTTTAAAAGTAATCAGGATGATTGATTTCAATGAGTACAAAAGATACCAGGCTCCACCTGTGCTTAGAATTTCATCAAAGGCCTTCGGAGTTGGAAGAAGAATGCCTCTTGTAGCAAGGTACTTATTATGACCTTCTGCAAAAAACTGTTGCTGTGATCCTTACAACTACCTGTAATTGAATATGTTAAAATATGTTAATTTAGATTTCATCAATTTCTTTTGCTACCTTTGAAATGCTATTAAACATGATCCAATCATGGAATATCTTAATCCGTATATCGAGTTGTGTCTTGAAGGCTCTTCTTCTGTTTTTAAAGCATTGAATCAGAGAGACAAAGAAGCGCTTGTCCGCCAGCATACACTAACAATTATCAAAAAGGGCCGGTTTTTATTTAAACAGGGAGAAAAGCCGCGAGGGTTGATATGCCTCGCTTCAGGTAAGGCAAAAGTTTATAAAGAAGGTGTTGGAGGAAGAGATCAGATACTTAAGATGGTACGTCAGCAGGGATTCATTGGCTATAAGACATTATTTTCTGATATTCCATGGTCAGTATCCGCCATCGCACTTGAAGATTGCGCAATTTGTGTGTTTGAAAAGAATTCCTTTTTGAAGATCCTGAAGAAAAATCCCGACTTGTCGATAAAATTTATTAAGGTCATTGCCGAAGAATTATGGTCAGCAAACAACAGGACAGTTTCGCTTACCCAGAAACACGTAAGGGGACGTATCGCTGAGTCGCTTCTGATATTACGCGACACCTATGGTTTTGAAGCAGATGGAAAATCAATCAGGGTATCAATGTCGCGTGAAGATCTTGCCAATCTTTCAAACATGACAACTTCAAATGCAATCCGAACTCTGTCAAACATGTCCTCTGAAGGAATCCTTGAGATTACGGGAAGAAGGATAAGCATCCTTGACAGCAGTCGGCTTGAATATATAAGTGAAATGGGCTGACCCGGCCTGACTTTAAATACAAAAGGTTACTCCCTGAAGAAGACTCTTTTCACTCTTCTCGGAATCGAAGTTAGTATCTCATACGGAATGGTCTGACATTTAGCCGCAATCTCATCTATTGAAATTTTTTCGCCAAATATTTCAGCCTCGTCTCCAGTTTCAACATTCAATCCTGTAATATCCGCCATACACATATCCATACAAACATTACCTATGATCTGAACCCTTGAACCTTTAATAAACAGGTTCCCAATCCTGTTACCCAGTTTTCGGTTCAAACCATCAGCATAACCTGCAGGTAGAATTGCAATAATTCTATCATTATCAGACACATCAGCACATCCATAGCCTACAGGCTCACCGGCTTTTATCTTCTTGATCTGTGAAATCCTGGTCTTGAAGCGCCCGGCTGTTTTAAGATCCATCCCTTCAAAATGGCCGACACCATACATCCCTATACCTGGGCGAACCATGTCAAACTGGTATTGAGGGAAGCGTACTATCCCGGCCGAATTAAGAATATGACGCAGAAAAGAGTATCCTATTGTGTCATGTATATGATCAGCTGCCTTTAAAAAAACTTCAACCTGATGATGACTGAAATGATCGAGATCCGGATTTTCACTTCCTGCCAGGTGCGAAAAAACCGAAACGACTCTTAAGCACTCCTGTTTCTTAATTATTTTAGCCAGTGCAACAACATCTTCAGGCATAAAGCCCAACCTGTGCATTCCAGTATCAATTTTGATATGAACGGGATAATTCAATAATCCGTGTCTGGAGGCCACCCCAATAAAGTGTTCAAGAGACAGAAGACTAAAAATTTCAGGTTCAAGAGAATATTTTATAATTAGTTCGGATGCGGAAGGATCGGGATTCATTACCATTACTGGCAATGTCACTCCGGAGTTTCGCAGCTCCACTCCTTCGTCAACATAGGCTACTGCAAGATAACTTACCCTGTGGTACTCAAGCAAAGCCGATATCTCAGCGGGTCCTGCACCATAAGCAAATGCTTTGACCATTGCCATTATACGTGTGCCCTGATCAAGATGTCTTCGGAATTCATTCAGGTTATGAGAAATGGCATCCAGGTTTACCTCAAGGACTGTCTGATGAATCTGTTGTTCAAGTAGTTTCCCAATTTTCTCAAATTCATAAATCCTTGCTCCTTTAAGAAGTATTATCTCATCTCTGAAATACGAATTGGTTAAATTATTTATAAACTCATCAGTGGTATAGAAAAACCTGGCATCCTCATCAAACAAAGATTTGTTTCTTACAAGCGCATTCCCAATTCCTATAAACTTTTTAATCCCTGTCTTCCTAATTAATCCTGCAACCTCACTGTATAAATCAATTTCATCCCTGCCACTCTGAACAAAATCAGAAAGAATTAAAGTGGCTTTCCTCCCATCCTGTGACTTTAGGTATTCAACAGCCATCCCTAATGACCCGGGATCAGAATTATAATAATCCTCTATAAGCTGGCAGTTATTGATACCCTTTTTCATTTCCATCCTCATTGCCACTGATACAAGTCCGGCAATTCCCCTGGAAATAATTTCAGAAGGAGTTTCCAGAGCAAGGCAAACAGAAGCAACTGTGATTGCATTTTCGACGGAAGCCCGGTCAGAGAAAGGAATTTCAAAATCATTAGTTATTCCATTGAAACTCATGCTGATGCCTGTATGGCCCTGTGGCAAAGAGTTCTTTTTAACAAATATAGTTGCCTCTTTATGAGTACATGACCAGTCCACAAGCTTTTTAGAATTTAACGATTTGTTTCCTGCGATTGACTGCTGAACAATTTCATAATCGCTGCAATATATTATTAAAGAGGAATTCACAAAAAGCTTAAGCTTTTCCTCTGCCTTTGTTCTGTTATCATGAAAATTCTCACTATGAGCGTCGCCGATATTTGTAATTACCCCGATATCGGGATCAATAACCTTTTGAAGTCTGGTCATTTCACCGGGTAAAGAAATACCTGCTTCAAATATACCGAGCTTGTATTTGTTTTCAAGCTTCAGGACTGAAAGTGGAACGCCTATCTGGGAATTATAGCTTTTCGGGCTTCTGATAACGGAAGCAGCAAGTCCTAGAATATCAGCCAGCCATTCCTTTACCACTGTTTTGCCTGCACTTCCGGTGACTGCGATAACAGGTGATTTAAAGGATTTTCTTACAAAGGAAGCCAACAATTGCAAAGCCTCAACCGAATCTGCAGTCAGTATGAATGCCGCGCCGTGGTATCTTGCAATTTCTTCAGGAAGTCTTTCGACAACAAAACTTCTGATACCATTGCTGTACAGGCTGTCAATAAAATTATGACCATCATGATTCTTTCCTTTCAGCGCAAAAAAGAGGAGGCCTTCGGCTATGATCAATTGACGTGTATCTGTCACAATTTCATTAACCAAAAGGTCAGCCGGGCCTGTCAGATTGCCTTTTACAATTTTTGCGATATCAGATGAACTTAGATTCAATGGTCATTTATTTACAGCTTCATTATAGCAATTCCTGCAAAGGGGTTCATAGATATTTTTTTCACCGAGAAGAACAACTTGTTCCTCTGCTGATTTCCTGAAAGAATATTGCGCAAGATTCCCGCAACGCATGCAAATTGCATGGACTTTTGTCACATATTCCGCGACAGCGAGAAGTGCCGGCATCGGGCCGAATGGTTTTCCCGTAAAATCCATGTCAAGACCTGCAATAACTACCCTGACGCCATTATCAGCCAGGGTATTACAGACTTCTACGACAGAATCGTCAAAAAACTGCGCTTCATCGATCCCTACAACATCAACATTACCAGCTAGCAGCAAGATTGCAGAGGCATTGTCAACGGGAGTCGAAACGATCGATTTGTCGTCGTGGGAAACGACCCTGGTTTCGGAATATCTCTTATCGAGTGAAGGTTTAAAAATCTCTACTTTTAATCCTGCATAATCCGATCTTCTTAAACGTCTGATCAACTCTTCAGTTTTACCTGAAAACATTGAGCCAGTTATTACTTCAATGGATCCTTTTTTACCTGTTGCCCTTATCGAATTTTCAAGAAAATCCATTTGATATGAATGTGAATGTGAAAATTTAAATTGTAATTTTATTACTCTATGACTTGCTTAATAATCGTTACTTTTGCAAAATAAAGCAAATGGTTTGTTAAATTAACATCAAAATGTATGGATTTCAACTCAACCATCGATTTAATTATCAAAGATCTCAACGAAGCTTCCGAAATTATTGATGATCTGAAAAAATATCCCGGGGTCCCTGCGCTGCAGGTGGAACTGGCGAAATCAAAATGCAGAAGTGCCGGAGATGTGATTGCGCTTCTGAAAAATCTTGCTGACGCTGTTCCTGTTCAGAAGGAGCCCATTCAAGAAAAGCCTAAAAAACCTGAAGCAGCTGCTTCGGAGATTTTAACCAAGCAGCCCATTCATGAAAAACCTAAAAAACCTGAAGCTGTTGCTTCAGAGATTATAACGTTCGAAACTTATACAGTTGCAGATAAATTCGATCCTCCGTCCGATCTATACGATGAGAAGATAGCTACCGGTAAAACTGAAAAAGACCTGTCAGATCAATTGAAGGCGAACCCAATAGCCAGTTTATCGGAGGTAATAGGAATTGGTGAAAAGTTCCTCTTCATAGGTGAATTATTCAAAGGTGATAAGGAAGCATATTCACAGGCATTATCAAGGCTCGACAAAGCTGAAAACCTGAATGATGCTATGGCAATAATCATGAGCTATACCGATGAAAAACCTGAAAATGAAGCTGTAGTGCAACTTCTTAACCTGGTAAAACTCAAGCTTCTGTCAAATGAGTAAACTTTACCTGATACCTACTCCTATAGGCAATTTAAAGGATATTACCCTCAGAGCTTTAGAAATTCTCGGAAGTGTTGACCTGATTCTCGCAGAAGATACACGTCAGACAAAAAAGTTATTGAATCATTATAGTATTTCTACTCCTCTACAGTCACATCACATGTTCAACGAACATAAAAGCGTGGAATCGATCTGTTCAAAGATTCTTGAAGGAAATACAATTGCGCTTGTATCGGATGCCGGCACTCCGGGTATTTCAGATCCTGGATTTTTATTGGTCAGAACATGTATTGAAAAGAAAATTCCGGTGGAAACCCTGCCCGGTGCGACTGCTCTTATCCCTGCGCTGGTAAATTCAGGACTGCCATGTGACAGGTTCTGTTTTGAAGGATTTCTTCCTCCTAAAAAGGGACGGACCAAAAGGATGGCCGCATTAGCATTCGAATCAAGAACAATGGTTTTCTATGAATCACCTTTCCGGCTTATAAAGGCATTAAATGAACTGGCAGAAATTCTTGGTCCCGATCGCAATGCTTCTGTATCGAGAGAGTTAAGTAAAATGTTTGAAGAGAATGTCAGAGGTTCTTTGTCATTCCTGTCAGAATACTATACCAATAAACCTCCAAAAGGAGAGATAGTTATCGTAATAGCCGGGAAGAAGGATTAAACTCTAATCTGCCTCTCCCTTAATCCCCCGCTTTGCGGGGCAGGCTCTTCCCCAGGAGGTAGGGACTTTTAAAAAGATACAAATTTTTGTGGCTTCCCCCGCTCTCCCGGGAGCGGGGGACAGGAGGGGGTGAGTTAAAAATTGAGGCAGGAATAATTAACTTATAATGTTGATATTTTATGAAACACCTCCTCCTGATATCATGGACATTTCTTTTTGCCTCCTCCCTTTTGACTGCTCAGATTCTTAAAGGCAGGATTACAAACCAGAATGGCGATCCGATCGAATATGCAACTGTTTATATTCAGGAACTCAGGCAGGGAACAACCTCAAACACAAAAGGAGATTATGAAATAAATCTTCCTTCCGGGAAATATACGGTCATTTATCAAAGTCTTGGTTATCAGCCTGTATATGTTAATCTTTCATTATCAGGGGAAACTATACTGAAAGATGTGACCCTTCCGATGCAATATTATCAGATCCCGGAAGTCAGAATTTCGGCATCGGGGAAGGACCCGGCATATAATATAATGCGAAAGGCAATAGGCATGGCGCCATATTACCTGAACAATGTGAGCTATTATAAAGCAGAGGTTTATCTGAAAGGAAATCTTGTAATTAATAAAATACCGAAACTATTGCAGAAATCGATGAAAATTGAATCTTCCGGAAATGAGACATCTGTTTCAGCAGGATCAAAATCAAAGAGTGAGGAAAAATTGTTAAAAGCGGGTGACTCATTCATGATGGAGTCAATAAATGAGATTGAGTTTACCGCGCCTGACAAGTACTTTCAGAGGATGATATCGTATAATAGTACCTTCCCTGCTCAGGGAAATGCGATATCACCAATGAGTTTTATCCAGGCTAGTTTTTACCAGCCGGTTCTTGCAGATATGGCCATCTCACCACTGGCTCCAAACGCATTCTCACATTATATTTATAAATTTCTTGGCGCTTCCCAGCAGGGGAATTTTACAATAAATAAAATCCAGGTAATCCCAAAACGCAAAAGTCAGCAATTATTCGAGGGCACTATTTATATTATTGAGGATCTCTGGTGCCTGCAGAGTGTTGACCTCACCAATGAAAACCTGTTTGGGAAAATAAAAATTCAGCAATTGTATATACCAGTCCAGGATGACATCTGGATGCCTGTCAGTCATAAATTTGAAGGAGAAATCGGAATTATGGGATTCAAAGCTGATGCCGGCTACGGAAGCTCAGTAAAGTATATTGAGGTAAGACCTAACCTGTCACTTCAAAAACCAGTTGCTATATTTGATTCTTATTCTCCCAAAAAGGAACAAAACCTGAAAAGTTCTGACACAATTGTTTCAAGATCAAAACAAAAGATTGCCAGGATTCTTGAAAAGGATAAATTATCAGACCGGGATATGGCAAAGCTGGCCAAACTTATGGAAAAAGAATCAGAAGGAAGTCGTAAGGACAGCACAAAAAAAAGTCTCGAAATAAAGGATAACACAACCCAGATTGTTGAAAAGGACGCTAATAAAAGGGATAGCTCTTATTGGGCGAGGATACGGCCAATTCCATTGTCGGACGTTGAGATACGCAGTTTAAAAATCAGCGATAGTTTAAAAACTGTAACAACACAGAAAGAGCTGAATTCCGATTCACTTCCTCCGGTCAAAAACAAGGGAAAAAATAAATTTTTGACAACAGCCGGTAACATTGTTTTCGGACATTCATGGGCAGATACCTCAGGATTCAGGTTTACCGACGGGGGATTGATTGATCTGAAAAGTATAGGATTCAATTCAGTTGACGGTTTTAGCTATGGATTAAATTTCAGTATTTCAAAATCGTGGAAAAATAAAACCTCTCTTGATTTTATTCCGGATTTTCGCTGGGCCTTTAGCAGAAAACAGCTGATGTGGGGAATTAACACAAGTTACAGGTTTGACAAGATTAAGCACCGACAGATTTTTATCAGGGTCGGATCAAGAAGTAAGGACATCAATTATGGTGGCGGCATCAATCCGTTTATAAATTCACTCACCTCACTCATTCAGAAGAAAAACTATCTTAAATTATATGAATCAAAATATCTTACATTCGGTTACTCCGGTGAAATAGCAAATGGGTTGGTATTTGAGCTGAGTACGAATTACGAAAATAGAAGTGTTCTTCAAAACACAACAAATTTCTCATTTCTGGAATCTTCCGAAATATATTCTGATAACATTCCTGGCAGCAATTACCTTTCTCCCGAATCAAATCCTATAAATACTTTGCGTGATCAGAAACACCTGGATTTTACGTCAAAAATATCTTTTACACCCTTTCTGAGATACAGAATAAACAAGGGAGTTAAGATCCCCCTGAATTCAGACTGGCCCACATTTGAACTCACCTGGCAGCATGGGATAAATAATTTCAATGAAATAGATCAGGGGTTAAGGCGCTTTGATATGTTCAGGTTTGAAGTATCGAGAAACAGCAGTATAGGTGCTTTCGGCAATTTCAGATGGAGACTTCGGACAGCATGTTTTCTCGATAACAGGAATTTAACATTTTATGACTTCTTCCAGATAAATACTCAGCCATTTCCTATACTTATCAATAATTATGAAGATGCCTTCATGATACCGTCTTTCTATTCTCTGGCCACCCCTGAGTTTTATGCAGAGGCACATATAAAATATACAACTCCCTATTTACTTCTGAAGATGCTTCCCGGATTGAGTAATACTCTTATGCGTGAAAATGTCAGTCTATCATATCTTGGTTCACGATTTCACCCGAACTATACCGAAATCGGATACAGCATAAGCGAAATCCTCTTTGTCGGAGAGTTAGGTGTTTATTGCGGGTTTGAGGATATAAAGTATAGAAGCGTAGGAGTAAAAGCAACGCTAAAGTTTAATTAAAATTTTAACTACGAAGAACACGGATTTATAAGGATCTGTCTGTGTTTCACAGTAAAATCCGTGGTTAACTTCCTCTGCTATGCAAAAGGTGGCTCCTCATGTATATCTGATTCATTATCGAATCCCCCGCCAAGTTTTCGCAGGTTATCGTGATTCATTTTGGATCCGAGTGTGATACTCTGAGAATTTGTCATGTCAGGGTTTCCGTCCAGGTCAAAATCATCAATATCCACAAATTGAGCTTTTTCCTCCCTGAATCTTAATCTCACATCATCGACCGGACCATTCCTGTTCTTTGCAAGAATGATTTCAGCAATTCCTTTGGTCGAGGATCCGTCCTCGAAGGTAGGAATGCCGAATTTATCCTGCCTGTGAATAAACACAACCATGTCAGCGTCCTGTTCTATAGCTCCCGATTCTCGAAGGTCAGAAAGAAGCGGCCTTTTTGTGCCTCCTCTCATTTCAACTGAACGGTTAAGCTGAGAAAGAGCCAGTATGGGAACGTTCAGTTCTTTAGCTATGCTTTTAAGCGAACGGGAAATATTGCTTACCTCCTGTTCGCGGCTTCCTGCATTTTCAGGTCCCGACATTAGTTGAAGATAATCGACAATCACAATATCGAGCTTATGCTGGGCCATAAGTCGTCTGCACTTGGCCCTGAGCTCGAATATAGAAATCGCTGGAGTGTCATCTATAAAGATCGGAGCCTGTACCAGCTTTTTTATCCTGGTGTCAAGCTGTTTCCATTCCTCCTCGGTAAGACGACCATTTTTTATCTTGTCTCCGGGTATGTCAGTCTCGGCTATGATTAACCTGTTAACCAGCTGAATTGATGACATTTCGCATGAGAATATTGCTACTTTTTTCCCATGATCGATAGCCATATTCCTTGCCATTGAGAGTGCAAATGCAGTTTTTCCCATTGAGGGACGTGCAGCAATTATTACCAGTTCAGACTTCTGCCACCCCGATGTGAGTCTGTCGAGTTTTGTGAATCCTGAGGGCGTTCCAACAAGGGCATCTTCTCTTTTTCCTGCTTCCTCAATTTCCCTTATCGCCACTTTAATAACTTCATTAATAGGAGCCACTTCTCTTTTGATGTTGCCTTCGGCAATCTGAAAGAGAGCATTTTCAGAATAATCGAGAAGCTCTGTCACATCATATGTGTCATCAAAGGACCTGGTCTGTATTTCAGTTGACACTCTGATAAGCTCCCGCTGGATATATTTCTGAGCTACGATCCTTGCGTGGTAATCGACGTTTGCTGCAGATACCACTTTAGATGTAAGCTGGGTAAGATATACTGGTCCGCCTACGCTGTCTAACTCATGGCGTGACCTGAGCTCTTCAGTAACTGTATAAAGATCCACAGGGAATTCCCTGGAGGAAAGATCAGATATCGCTTTAAATATTTTCTGATGCACTTCCTTGTAAAAACTCTCTGGTTTAAGAATATCTAGAACTGTAATAACTGCTTCTTTTTCCAGCATAACTGCGCCAAGAACAGCTTCCTCCATATCATTTGCCTGAGGCGGTACCTTACCAAAATCAGGTAATGTCGTCACAATTGGCCTTGGGCTATTTCTCTGTTTTGCCATTAATACTATATTTCTGATTTATAATTATTTATAGAGAGGAAGAAATATTCACCCGCTTGGTTTCAAAGGTATGAATAACCCTATTTCGTAGCTGAAAAGTGCAGGTTTTTGTTACAAACAACAAATGTTAAAAACTTGTTGAAAAGCTATTGAATGGTTCGTTGGTACCAAATTCAAAACCATATGGTATTTTTACATCAAATAAATGAAGATGGTTATTTTTCCAAATGCAAAAATAAATATCGGACTGCGGATTACAGCTAAACGTAGTGATGGTTATCATAACATTGAATCAATATTTTATCCGGTAAAGTTGAGTGATGCCCTGGAATTTGTTGTTCCTGATGAAGTAATAAGTAAAGATATTCTTAAAGTCACCGGAATTGATATAGGCAACGATACAGACAACAACCTGGTTATCAGGGCGCTTCTCAGACTCAGGGGAATCAACTCCTTTCCGTTTCTGAAAATCCATTTGCATAAAGTAATTCCCGTTGGCGCAGGATTAGGCGGAGGTTCATCGGATGCAGCATGCCTGATGAATGTGCTCAACAGACACTTTTCACTGAATATTGAAAAATCAGGATTAAAGGCTCTTGCTCTGGAACTGGGAAGTGACTGTCCGTTTTTTATTGACGGGATTCCATCATTGGGTTCTGGAAGAGGGGAAATACTAGCACCTGTGAAAACAGTGTTATCAGGTTACTACCTGATTATTCTCAATCCCGGAGTGCAAATCAATACAGGAGAAGCTTACAAGAACTGCAATCCAGGCGTTCCTTCCTCCAGTTTGAAGGAATCCATAGAACGGCCTGTTATCGAATGGAAAAAACTAATAATGAATGACTTTGAAGATTTTGCATTTAAAAAACATCCTGTTATCGGTGAGATAAAGGAGGAATTGTACGGATCCGGCGCTCTTTTCAGCCTTATGTCGGGAAGCGGTTCAAGTGTTTATGGGATATTTCAGAAGAAGCCTGAATTGGCTCAGAAACTCAGGCACTTTATTATCTGGGAAGGAGTTATGTGACCTATTCTATTCCAGTTCCACCAAAACAGTTCCTTTTGATACTTTATCTCCCTTTTTAACTTCAATTGATTTAACCTTGCCATCCATATTGCATTTCAGCTTATTCTGCATTTTCATGGCATTGAGTATCATCAGGTCCTCACCCTTTGAAACATTCTGGCCTTTTTCTATAAGGATATCAAGTACTGTTCCGGGTATAAAGCTTAAAATTATCTTTGGGTCAGCAGGCTTGTAGGGTTTTCTGTTTTGAAATTTGCTGCTGATCCTCGTCTGATACAAACTTGTGTCGATATTCAGGAAACCTGTTTTATCATTTTTATTCATGGCTGTTTCATTTATTTTTTAAGGCACAATTGACTAAAAGGGAGGGAGTCCATGTTTCTTGTGAGGCATTGGAACATCCTTATTTTCAGATACCTCAATAGAATGCATCAGAAATTTTCTCGTCTCGGAAGGTTCAATTACCGCATCAACATAACCTCGTGAAGCAGCTACATAAGGATTGGCGAACTTGGTCCTGTATTCTTCTACTTTTTGTTTTCTCATTCCGTCGGGGTCGGCAGCTGACATAATCTCTTTCCTGAATATGATATTTGCAGCTCCCTCAGGGCCCATAACAGCAATTTCAGCTGACGGCCATGCAAATACAAAATCGGCACGCAGGTGACGTGAGCTCATTGCTATGTAACCGCCTCCGTATGCTTTTCTCAGAATAACAGTGAGTTTAGGGACCGTAGCTTCGCTGTAGGCATAAAGAACTTTTGCTCCATGTCTTATAACTCCTGCATGTTCCTGATCAACTCCGGGCAGATATCCCGGAAGGTCTACCAGTGTAATAATTGGAATATTGAAAGCATCACAGTAACGAATGAATCTTGCTGCTTTATCAGAAGAATCAACATCCAGAACACCTGCCATTTCGAGTGGCTGGTTGGCAACAAACCCTGTAGTCCTTCCACCCATTCTTCCAAAACCTATTACTATATTTTTTGCGTACAGCTCCATTATTTCAAAGAAGTCCGAATTATCTACGATCGCCCTGATCACGTCTTTGACATCATATGGAAGAGTTGGATCTTCCGGAACAATCTTATTGATATTATATTCAGGTTTCGGTTCCCCGGGCTCAAACATTTTGGCTTTCTGTCCGTTATTCCACGGTATGAAAGTTATAAGTTTTTTGATTTGCTCAAAACATTCTTCCTCGCTAAGCGCAAAGAAATGAGCATTGCCAGTTACTTCACTGTGCACTCTGGCTCCTCCCAGATCTTCCATCGAAATTTCTTCACCAAGCACAGTTTTTATCACCTCAGGACCGGTAATAAACATTTTCGAAATATTGTCAACTACAAAAACAAAGTCGGTAAGCGCTGGAGAATAAACTGCACCACCTGCACACGGACCAAGGATGACCGAAATTTGCGGGATCACACCGCTCGATATGGTATTGCGGAAGAAAATTTCACCATAGCCGGCAAGTGAGTTAACACCTTCCTGTATCCTGGCACCGCCCGAATCGTTTATTCCGATAAGAGGCATTCTCATTTTAAGAGCGTGATCCATGATCTTGGTTATCTTGCGGGAATGCATCAAGCCAAGCGAACCTCCAGCAACTGTAAAATCCTGTGCAAAAATTGCGACAGGAGCGCCATAAATAGTTCCGGAACCTATTATTACGCCATCGCTTGGCAATGACTTTTTATCCATATCAAAATCACGGGCATCGTGTTCAACAAATAAGTCATACTCATTGAAGGAGTTTTTGTCGAGTAACGACATAATTCGTTCACGGGCTGTTCTTTTTCCCATGGCTTTCTGCTTCTCAATAGCCTGTTCCCCTCCTCCGAGAAGGATCTTCTCGCGTTTTTCCTGTAATTCACGTATCTTTTTGTTAACTGCCATATTGATCGGTTTTATTTATCCGCTTTGATTATTTTCTATTATGAATGCTAAATTTCAGGGTGCAATTTTAAGATAATTGTGCGAGTTACTTCCTATTTTGGCGCCATTTTATAAAGTACAAGACCTATCACAAAATAAATGATATTTGGGATCCACATTGCCAGCATCGGGCCAAGATTGCCCTTAAGGCAGAACTGTGAAGCGAATTGTAAAAACAAAATATAGGAAAAACTAAGCCCAAGACCAATTCCTATATTCATACCGATTCCTCCTCTGATCTTCCTCGATGAGAGTGAAACACCAATAAGTGTAAGGATGAACACTGCGAAAGGGTTGGCAAACCTTCTGTATTTTTCAATTAGAAAAAGTTTGAGTTCATCTGATCCCTGGAGTTTGAGAAGTTTGATATAGTTATCGAGCTCACGCGATGTCATTGTTCCCACAAAACTCGGGTCCCTTGAAAAATCATCAGGTTGTATTTTATTAAGAGTGGTATCAATTTGCTTGCCTTTAATTAAAATATCCCCATTCCTTTTTATGTTGCGGATAACATAATTAAATGCGGTCCATTTGCGTTTTGTTGTATCATAAGTTACGGAAGCAGCAGATAATTTCGATACGAGTTTCCCGCTGTCGATCTTCTCAATTGTAAAATTCTGACCTCTCTGGCTTATGGGATTAAAGTTTCCCATGTAAACTAAAATATCCTTAGATACCTGTCTGTGAATATTCTCCACCATAATTCTTTTGTTGGAGGAATGGTAGTATTTATCTTCAAAATCCATCCTTATCAGATTAGATTTTGGGATTACAAAATTAGTCAGAACGAAAGTAAATGTCGCAATAATAAATGCTGAAAGAAAATAGGGCCACATCATTCTCCTGAAACTCATTCCGCTGTTCAGAATAGCAATAATCTCTGTACTTACTGCCATTTTGGAAGTAAAGAAAATAACGGCAATAAATACAAACAATGGTGCAAAAAGCATTGCGAAATACGGAATGAAATTCATGTAATAATCAAAAATGATTGCTTTCACGGGAGCCTGTTTCTCCATGAAGTTGTCGATTTTTTCGGCAAAATCAAATACAACAGCAATTGTCAGTATTAATACTATACAAAAAAAGAATGTTCCAAGAAACTTCTTGATAATATAAGCATCGATAAGTTTGGGCTTCAGAAAGCTTAAAGTCTCTCTGAAAGTTTTTTTATCATTAAGTTTTTCCATGTTTTAAAAATACCTTCTTCAATTTTTTTCCGTGCTTCTCCAACAAGTTTCATATAAAAAGCCAGGTTATGAATACTTGCTATCTGTGCGCCAAGGTTTTCACCTGAAATGACAAGGTGCCTGAGATAAGCCTTTGAATAAATTAGACTCACTGCTGAAGGGCCATCGGGATCAATCGGACTTAAATCATCCATCCACTTTTTGTTCCTTATATTGATAGTGCCGTTGCTGGTAAAGAGCATCCCGTTTCTTCCATTGCGTGTCGGCATAACGCAGTCGAACATATCAATACCCCTTTCAATTGCTTCCAGGATATTGACCGGAGTGCCGACACCCATAAGATAACGTGGTTTTTCATCAGGAAGTATCTCATTTACAATCTCTATGATTCTGTACATATCCTCTGCAGGTTCTCCTACAGACAACCCGCCGATTGCATTTCCTTCCATTCCTGCGGAAGCAGTTTTTTCAGCCGATTCTCTTCTCAGATCATCAAATGTACCACCCTGTACAATAGGAAAAAAAAACTGTATTTTCCCCCATAACGGGTTAGTTTCATTAAACCTTACGACTGCCCTGTCGAGCCAGTGATGTGTAAGCGCAACTGACTTTTTTGCATAGCTATAATCGCACGGCCAGGGAGCACATTCATCAAAGGCCATCATTATATCGGCACCTATAATACGTTGAATATCGACAGTATTTTCCGGAGTGAAAAGATGCCGTGAACCATCAATATGTGATTTAAAAACTGCGCCCTCATCGGTTAGTTTTCTGTTGCCCGTCAAAGAAAAGACCTGATAGCCTCCGCTGTCAGTCAGAATCGGACGGTCCCACGACATGAACTGATGAAGCCCCCCTGCCAGTTTAAGTACCTTAGTACCGGGACGCAGATAAAGATGGTAGGTATTGCCAAGGATAATTTTTGCATTTATATCCTCAGTGAGATCGCGCTGCAGAATACCTTTTACAGTGCCACAGGTACCCACAGGCATGAATATTGGAGTAGGGATATCTCCATGAGGGGTTTTAAGCATGCCTGCGCGTGCTCTTGACTCAGTATCCCTGCTCTCAATAACAAACATATGGTAAAACTTCTTTTTTCGAAGCACAAAGGTAATTTTTCCATACGGCTTATAAAACTATAAGGAATTATTGTTGTAATTTATTTTTTGCCTTTCCGTTAATCTTGCTAATATTGCTGACATATTCGGAAGTCAGATGGGCGATTATAAAAATACCTTGCTTTTAGTTATATTCTGTATCTTTTCTTCTGCTGCACTTATACAGTTATTCTATTATCTTTTCTTTTATCTCTCCGTTTACTTCAAGAGATTCTCGGAAATCAAAAAGACCAGTGAACCTGTTTCCATAATAATCTGTGCAAGGAATGAAGCGGAAAATCTGAATAATTTTTTACCTTCTGTATTGGAACAGGATTATCCCGATTTTGAGGTGATTGTCGTCAACGACTGCTCTGAAGACGATTCCTATGAAGTACTTGCAAAATATCTTAAACAATATCCGCATCTCAGAATCTCAACGGTAAACAAAGATCCCAAATTCGCGCACAACAAAAAATTTGCACAATTTATCGGTATAAAAGCTGCAAAAAATGAGATCCTGCTTTTTACGGATGCTGATTGCAGGCCCGATTCAGACAAATGGCTTGAGAGCATGGTGTCGCATTTTGATGAGAATAACAAGTTTGTACTGGGGTATGGAGGATATATGGATAAGAATAATCTTCTGAATAAATATATCCGGTGTGACTGTATGACTATCGCAATGGAGTACCTGGGAATGGCTATCCGTGGAATACCGTACATGGGTGTGGGAAGAAATCTTGCATACAGAAGATCAGTATTTTTTTCGAACAAGGGTTTCGGCTCACATAACCATATAGTTTCAGGTGATGATGACCTGCTTGTTAATACCATTGCAAACTGGAAGAATACATCAGTGGAATTCAGGCCCGGAACTCATACCAGATCGATTCCGAGTACCGGGATAAATGAATGGATTACACAAAAGAAAAGACATCTTACAACTGCACCATACTATAAATTCAGAGATAAATTCCTCCTGATTACTGAACCCCTCATGAGAATACTCTTTTACCTGGCATTCATTGTACTTCTCTCATTCATGTTTCTCTGGCCCTGGGCATTAGCTATTTTTGGACTGAGATTAATTGTTCAGATTGTTGTTCTCACGCTGGTTCAAAAGAAGTTGAACGAACCAGGGTTATTAGCTTATTTATTATTTTTTGATATCTTTTCACCCATAATCAACGGCGTAATATATTTAAGCAATTTCAGAAGCATATCCCGCAAAAACAAATGGAAATAGTTCACGAATTATCGGATAAGGCCAAAGGCGATCTGTTACTTGTTGAAGAGGCAAAGAAGGGAAATGAAAAAGCTTTTGCGAGCCTGATGAACCGTTACAGGGATTCAATTTATTACATGCTTCTTAAAATGGTGAATAATACTACGGATGCAGAAGATCTTACTATCGAAGCATTTGGGAAAGCCTTCCGGAGTATTGACTCATACACGCCTAAATTTGCATTTAGCACCTGGCTGTTTAAAATTGCAACAAACAACTGCGTTGATTTTATAAGAAAGAAACAGCTCTCTCCCACTCCTTTTGATCATCTTCAGGATAATTTAGAGAATGTAACAGTAAATATCCAGTCTGACTTGCCTGATCCGGAAGAGTCATTGATTAATCACCAGAAGATAGCTGCACTTAAGGATATTGTGAACCAGCTAAAACCAAGATATAAGTCACTGATAGAGCTTCGTTATTACAAGGAATATTCATATGAAGAAATTTCAGCAGAGCTTAATCTTCCTATCGGCACCGTAAAAGCTCAGTTATTCAGGGCCAAAACATTGTTATATAATATATTAATCAAAACAGGTCACAGGTAGTGTCAGAATTCATTTTAAAGTATTTCCCTCATTTGTCAGATATTCAGAAAGACAGATTTTCAATGCTAAAAGGGATGTATGACAGATGGAACAGCATGATTAATATAATATCCCGGAAGGATATGGATAATTTCTATATCCATCATGTTCTTCATTCCCTTTCGATTGCAAAGGTCATAGATTTTCTGCCCGGTACCAGTATCATTGACATTGGAACCGGTGGAGGATTCCCTGGTATACCTCTGGCTATCCTGTTTCCTGATTCTGAATTCACCATGATCGATTCAATCGGGAAAAAGATTAAAGTGGTCAGAGCCGTTTCAGATGAACTGGGATTGAAAAATGTAACCACAATTCACAAAAGAATTGAAGATGAAACCGGAAAATATCAGTTTGTTATCAGCAGGGCAGTGACAGGGTTGCAGGAATTCGTAAGCCTTTCTTCAAAAAACATAACGCCCGTCGGGATCAACAGCCTGAGAAATGGAATATTTTATCTCAAGGGCGGGGATCTGACTGAAGAGTTATCATCAATTACGAGGAAAGCAACTGTCTGGCAAATAAAGGACTTTTTTAAGGAGCCTTACTTTGAAACTAAAGTAATTGTATATCTGCCTGTTTGATTTTTTTCAAAAAAAACACATTCCGGGTTTTTATATTTCAAAAAAGTACTACATTTGCAGTCTCAATTCAGAATTTAGTCAATAAATAACGGAAAAGATGAAAAGGACGTATCAGCCATCAAGAAGGAAGAGAGTGAACAAACACGGTTTCAGGGAAAGGATGTCAACGCCCAATGGAAGAAGAGTGCTTGCTTCAAGAAGAGCTAAGGGCAGAAAGAAACTCTCAGTTTCACCTGAGCTTAAATTAAAAGGATAATATATTTTACAATATTTGATCAAAGGCGTCTTCTAATGAGCGCCTTTTTTGTTTTGCTATCTTTTGATGCAACTGCTCCGCGGTTAATCCTCATTATTTATGAACACTTCGATCTCCGTTTGCGGAACACTATAAATCTTTCCTATTATTCTTACATTTACGGGATTTTTAAATGCTATTATGTCCAACCTGCTAACCCATATAACCGATAAAGACCTCAGGACTATTTCTGATAAAATTACAGACAACATCCGTATAACGCCTGAAGAAGGCCTTTTTCTGTATAAAAATGCGGACCTTCCACTTCTTGGACTGCTTGCCGGTATAGTAAGAAGAAGACATAACGGAAATCTGGCCTATTTCAACCGCAATTTTCACATTGAACCAACAAATAAATGTATTTATAACTGCAGGTTCTGCTCATATCATAGACCTGATGGTGATCCGGAAAGCTGGGAATACAGCCACGAGGAGATGTTGGCCATTGTGAAACGATTTGATGGCAAGGATGTTACTGAAGTACATATAGTCGGAGGTGTACATCCTTCATATGATCTTCATTACTGGGGTTCGCTTTTAAAAAAAATTAAAGATTACCGGCCCGCCTTGCATATAAAGGCATTTTCTGCAATTGAACTCGATCATATGATTTCTCTGGCAGGATGTTCAGTTGAAGAAGGACTTTTATTGTTAAAAGGATACGGCCTCGATTCTATACCCGGAGGCGGAGCCGAGATATTCGATGAAGAACTGAGAAAGAAAATATGCGACGAAAAATCTTCATCTGAGCTATGGCTGAGAATCCACGAAACAGCACACAGGATTGGAATTCCATCAAATGCTACAATGCTCTACGGCCATATAGAAACCTATTCTCACCGTATTAATCACATGGAACGACTTCGGATCCTCCAGGATGAAACACATGGATTCAATGCATTCATACCTTTAAAATACAGGCAATCGAACAACAGCATGTCATATCTGGGCGAGGTGAGTACAATAGAAGATCTGCGTAACTATGCAGTCTCAAGGATTTATCTTGATAATTTTCCTCATATAAAAGCTTACTGGCCCATGACCGGGAAGGAATGTGCCCAAATATCTCTATCCTTTGGCACAGATGATATGGATGGGACAATTGATGACACAACGAGAATCTATTCTATGGCCGGTTCCGAAGAAGGAAATCCTGCTATGAGCTCAGATGAGATATCTACTTTAATTCGTCAGGCAGGATTCATACCTGTGGAAAGAGATTCACTCTATAAACCTATCTACCCACAAAATCCCCATGATGAGATGTAATTCAATTTCTATTACCTGGATTCCTTTTCTCAGTGTAACTCTGTGATTCTCAGTGAAACTCTGTGTAAGTTCTTAATCATTAGTTACACAGAGATACACAAAGGGTACACAGAGGGCCACAGAGAATCAATCTATTTATCGAATTAGAATCCCAACATTCTTTCTTATAATTTTATCAGTACCTTTGCGTTATTACTAATGTTCAATCTGATCGTATGAGCTTAAAAAACTTCATCCTTAGCAAACTTTTTCTTAAGAATCTTGGATATGCCATCATTATAATAGTTGGAGCAATAATGATATTACTTATCTGGATGAGTTTCTATACCAGACATGGTCAGGCAAGGCCGGTTCCCGATTTTGTAGGGCTTACTATTGATCAGACTGCAAAACTTGCAAAAAAGAGTAAATTACGATATCAGGTTATTGACTCAATATACACTACAGTAGTTCCGAGGGGATGCATCGCCGCGCAGAATCCTAAGCCTGGTTTCAAAGTGAAAAAATGGCGCGATATCATTCTTACAATCAACGCATTTCATCCTGAAATGGTTGCAATGCCTAATCTTATTGACCTTCCGAAAAGGCAGGCAATCCTGCTGGCAGAAAGTTCGGGATTGGAAATAGGACTTTTAAAATACAGACCCGATGTTTCAATAGATGTTGTTATCGATCAGGAATATAGCGGAAAGAAAATCCATGAAAAAGATTCTCTTCAGAAAGGCTCAGTGATTGATCTTGTTCTGGGGAAAGGATTAAGCAACCAGCGTACTTCTATCCCTTATCTGCTCGGCATGAAACTTGAGCCGGCAAAAAATAGAATCCTGGGGTCATCGCTAAATCTGGCCACTTTTGAATATGACAATACTATCAAAAAAGGAGCAGATACAATAAATGCTTTTGTCTACAAACAGCATCCGGAATTTCAAAAAGATGTTACTCTTCCACTCGGATCATCAATGTATCTTTGGCTGACAGTCGATTCAGCAAAAATGAAAATTGATTCAGCCAGAATTGTCAGAGACACAATTCCGACTGTCCCGGATTCTGAAAACAAGACTAATTAACCGGGATGTTTAAAAGGATAATTCTATACGGAATTTTTCTTGGTGTTTTCCTCATTAACACTCCTGCTCAGGAAATAATAACCGGCCTTCAATCTAATTACAGAATTACTCACAGTACAGAAAAACGGAGAGAGAGCAAAGGGTTGGCTTCAGCTGACACACTTGCACTTCCTTTTTTTGATGATTTCTCAGGACGTTCAATATTCCCCGATACAAGGTATTGGACCGACGACTATGTATTTATAAATAATACTTACTCAGACCGGCAAATCACTGCCGGTATAGCCACCTTCGATGCTTTGGACAGCACTGGAAGGTTGTATTCAAATGCATCCTCAGATGTTTTTGAAGCTGATCATCTTACTTCGCAGCCAATAAATTTAAATTATACGTCATCAGATAATGTCTGGCTAAGCTTTCTTTATCAGGCAGGCGGTCTAGGCGACCCGCCCGGAGCAAATGACAGCCTCACTCTTCAGTTCTACGCACCTCTGGAACAAAAATGGTATTCGATCTGGAAAGCCGAAGGAAGTCTTGACCAGAGATTCAAAACGACAATTATCCAAATAAATCAGGACCGCTTCCTTCAAAAAGGCTTCCAGTTCCGTTTCGTGAATTATGCTAATCTGAGTCCTAACCTTGTTGATCCATCAATAGTTGGGAATTGTGACATATGGAACCTGGATTATGTTCTGCTCAACAAAAACAGAAATGCTGCAGATACAGTATTTGCTGATGTAGCAATGACCCTTCCGGTTCGATCTTTACTAAAAAGTCATGAAGCGATGCCCTGGAAACAATTCCTTCAGGTCTATCTGCAGGAAATGGGTTCTTCAATACTTGTTCATTACCGGAATAACGATACGATAACAAGGAATGTTACCCGCAATTTTGAAATCTGGGATGTTTATAAAAATTCACTTGCCGATGCATTCTCTGCAGGGGCAACAAATATTGCCCCGCTTACAAGTGTTGACTATAATGCCAATCTTGTATATACCTTCACCAGCAACAATAATGATTCAGCACTGTTCAGGATTACCTCATATCTTAAAACAGATAATTTTGATCCAAAGGGAAACGACACCTTAATTTATTACCAGGTTTTTAAAAACTATTTTGCTTTCGACGACGGCACCTCTGAAGCAGGATATGGGATAAACGGACTCGGTTCAAGAAATGCTATGGTAGCTTACAAATTCGAATCTTACATGCCCGATACTCTGAGAGCTATACAAATATGCTTCAACGATAGTTATCAGCATGCTAATCTGAGAGCATTTGATCTTGCAGTATGGGACGACAACAACGGAATTCCAGGCAATATGATTTATACCCGGACAAATGTCATGGTTGAACAGGGGAAAGTGATAAATGGGTTTTACAGTTATTCTATTCCTGAAGGGGTTCCGGTTAACGGTGTATTTTATGTAGGATGGAGACAGACTTCCGAGACTTTTTTAAATGCGGGTTATGATGTTAATACTCCAAATGCCGGGAGGCAATTATATTGGCTGAACGGTCAGTGGAGTCAGTCTCAGGTACCCGGAAGTATTATGATAAGGCCGGTTGTTGGGTCCCCTCTTTTAGTTACATCGGTACATGATATTCCTGTAAAGAATAAAAGTCTTTTGAATATATGGCCAAATCCGGCCAGCGATTACATCAATATTGATCCTGGAGATCTTCAATTGTCACAATCATCATTTATAACAATAACCGACCTGAATGGTCATGAACTCATAAGAGTTCTTTTCAATAATAAGGTAGATATATCTTCACTTAAAGATGGTATGTATTTTCTGGTTATAAATATAAATGGAAGTCCTAACGGTTATAACCGTTTTATTAAATCAAGGTAATTTCAAAAAATGGAAGAAGAAGAATTAACCGATCAGCAAGAGCTTTTTGAACATTACCGGTTTAAAGCGGATCCTGGACAATCTCTTCTGAGGATTGATAAATTCCTGTCGGACAGGCTCGAAAATTCCTCGAGGACACGTATTCAAAATGCTGCCAATGCAGGAAATATTCTTGTAAATAACAATGCAGTTAAACCAAACTACAGGATCAAACCCGGCGATATTGTACAGGTCGTTCTGCCAACGCCTCCGAGAGAGATTGAGCTTATCCCAGAAAATATTCCTCTGAACATTGTTTACGAAGATGACGATGTTCTGGTTGTTAATAAAGAACCTGGAATGGTTGTTCATCCTGCTTACGGTAATTATACAGGAACACTTGTCAACGCTCTGATGTGGCACTTCAGGGATCTACCCCTTTTTAATACCGGGGAAAGCAGGCCGGGACTGGTACACCGGTTAGATAAAAACACTTCAGGGATCCTTGTTATTGCAAAGAATGAATATGCGCTTAACAGACTCTCAAAACAGTTTTATGACAGGACCACTGACAGAAGATATAATGCATTGATTTGGGGAATTCCCGATCAGGCCGAAGGAACTATAATCGGGAATGTAGGAAGAAGCATCAAAGACAGAAAGATTATGCAGGTATTTAAGGATGAATCTGAAGGGAAGACTGCAATAACGCATTACAAGGTACTGGAGAATCTCGGTTATATTTCACTTATAGAATGCAAACTTGAAACCGGAAGGACTCATCAGATCCGTGTTCATTTCAGTCATATAAAACATCCACTGTTTAATGATGAGGAGTATGGAGGGAATCAGATACTTAAAGGCACAACGTTCACCAAATACCATCAATTTGTTAAAAATTGTTTTAAAATTTTGCCCCGTCAGGCATTGCATGCTAAATCGCTTGCATTCAATCATCCCGTAACTGGTGAGAGACTCTTCTTTGATTCGGATCTCCCGGATGATATGGTACAGATAATTGAGAAATGGAGAAAATATATTTCCGGAAGGGATACTGAAAAATAATCAATTAAAGAATCACAGAGTCAAAGCTTACCAGCTGCCGCCGGCGCCGCCGCCGCCAAAGCTGCCACCACCGAAGCCGCCAAAGCCACCGCCTCCTCCACCACCTGAGGATCCACCCCAGCTGCCACCTGAACCTCTTCCGGAATTCATCATTCCCATAAGCATCCAGAAAGGCAATCCTCCGGTGCTGATATGTTTATTATTTGATCCTCCAGAACCCCTTGAAACCATTGCTATAATTATGAATACAATAAATATAACAAGACCAAAGTGAATATTTTTACCGGTGCTCTTTTTTGCCCGCCTTCCATAATCCGATGCTGAAAACTCCTTTCTGACCAACGACATAATAGTATTCGTGGCATTATTTAATCCACCATAATAATCTTCATTCCGGAAAGCAGGAAGAATTTCCCGGTCAATAATTTCACTGCAGGTAAGATCGGGAATGGGTCCTTCGGCACCATACCCGGTTGAAATTTGCACCTCACCGTTTGAATCAGCTGTTTTTGGCTTAACGAGAATCAAAATTCCGTTATTCCGTCCTTTCTGCCCCACGCCCCATTTTTCTCCAAGACGCTGAGCATAATCTGCTTTATCATCGCCTCCGAGAGTAGGCACAATAACAATTGCAATCTGATTCGAAGTGGTATCATTAAAAGAATCCAATTTTCTTTCCAGCATATTTACCTCTTCAGGTTTCAGCATCCCTGCAAAATCGTTTACTAACCTGGGAGGATTTGGTCGTTCCGGAATATTCTGAGAATAAACCCTTTCAATTGAAATTGTATAAATTAAAACCGAGAGGGTCAGCAAATACAAATATTTTTTTACCATTATCGTTACTTACATTATTTATCGAATGAAATCTCATCGGGTAATTCGTTTACATCATCCACTCTGTGAGGGAAGTGTATCTTGAGGTGCTTCCCGGCAAGTAAAATTCCCTCTGAAAGACCTTCAGTGAATTTTCCTTCTTTGAAATTCTTTTTAAGAAGCTCGCTTATATCGTCCCAGAATCCGGCATGAACCTTTGCATTTATCCCTGCATCACCAATAATTGCGAATTTTCTGTCTTTCACTGCAAGATAAAACAAAACGCCGTTACGTTCAGCTGTTTTATGCATACCCAGCTTTTTGAAGAGCCAGGCGGCCCTGTCAAGCACATCGCCTTTATGTGAAGTTTCGATGTGAATCCGGATTTCACCTGAAGTTTCCAACTCAGCCTCCTTTACACATGCAAGAATCTGAGCTTGTTGTTCTTTAGTAAAGAACGTTGAAGCTTTCATTTGTTTTCTGTGAATTAAATTTAAAATTTAACTTCCGGAGCTTTCTCAGCTCCTTTTTCAGCCTCAAAATATGGCTTAATCTGGAATGAAAACATTCCTGCAAGAAAGTTCTGCGGAAATCTTCTTATATAAGTATTATATGTCAACGCTATTTCATTGAATTTTCTTCTTTCAGTTGAAATCCTGTTTTCCGTACCTTCAAGCTCAACCTGCAGATCCCTGAAATTCTGAGTTGCCTTGAGTTCGGGATACTTTTCAACAACAACCATCAGTCTTGACAATGCAGAAGACAGCTGCCCCTGTGCTTCCTGGAACTGTTGCATGTTTGCGGCTGTCATTTTGGTAGGATCAATTGTAACCGATGTAGCTTTCGCTCTTGCCTCAATAACCTGGGTCAGAGTAGTTTGTTCAAAATTGGCAGCTCCCTTTACAGTGTTGACAAAATTTGGTATAAGGTCCGATCTGCGTTGATATGCAGTTTCAACATTACCCCATTGGCTGGTAACCGATTCCTGCATGGTGACCATGCCATTGTAAACTTTTGTTCCCCAGAGAACTACAGCTAATACTATAAGCGCCAGAAAAGCAACTACTATTATCGAAATTAGACAACCTTTTTTCATTTCTATTTATTTTTAAAATTTCCATCAAAGGTAATACATCTGCAGGTTATTTCTATATGCAGATTTAATAAATTTTGACAGTCGTTAATCATTAAGATGAAATCCAACCCGCTTGGAAATCAATTTATTTACCCCATGCCGAGCACTCGGCAGTAAATTAATTTTGACTTCGTCGAACTCCTCTCCCGATTTCCTCGGGATCGTCAGTTCTTCGCTCCCCTTGGGGCCGGGGTGAACGAAGAACCGAAGCGAAGCGGAGCTCGGCGAAGCCAAAATCGATGGATTTATATCTTTGATATCCTATAATCACGTAATAAAATGACTAATTTTGATCTTTATTTAAACAAAACATGAAGACTATTGCTATAACTGCCGGAGGGGATTCCTCTGAATTTGAGATATCGGTAAAAAGTGCCGAAGAAGTAGGTAAAATATTATCTGCCAGATATAAAGTTTACGTTATCATAATCAAAGGAACCAGCTGGTACTGGGAAGATCTGAAGGGTCGTTACCATAATATTGACAAGAACGATTTTAGCCTGACTCATGATGAAAACCGGATAAAATTCGACGGAGTATTCATCGCAATTCATGGCACTCCCGGGGAGAACGGGTTGCTTCAGGGATACTTCGATATGATGGGTATTCCCTACACAAGCTGCGGTGCTTTCTGTTCGGCCCTGACATTCAATAAACAGGCGTGCAAACTCTTTCTTAAGGAATATGGGATCACAATGGCAAAAGCTGTCCTGATAAGAAAAACCAACAAAATTTACATAGCTGATATAATCAATCAGATTGGCCTTCCTTGTTTTGTTAAACCAAATGACAGTGGTTCGAGCTTTGGCGTTACAAAAGTGAAAAAGAAGGAGGAATTGCTTCCAGCTATTGATATCGCATTAAAGGAGAGCGATCAGGTTCTTATCGAAGCATTCATGAACGGAAGGGAAATTGCATGTGGTGTTGTAAAAACAAAAAACAAAACGATTGTTCTTCCCCTGGTTGAGATTATCAGTAAAAATGAATTCTTTGATTATGAAGCAAAATACATTCCGGGCAATTCGGAAGAGGTAACCCCGGCTGAAATGCCTCCGGAACTTACAAAAGAAATACAAAGGATCAGTTTGTTTATTTATGAACTTCTTGGATGTAATGGAATTGTCAGAGTTGACTTTATAGTTATAGGAGAAACTCCATGGTTCATTGAAATAAATACTATTCCTGGGATGACAAAAGAAAGTCTTGTTCCAAAAGAGGCTGCTGCTGCCGGTATAACACTTGAAGAATTATACTCCATGGCTGTTGAGAATATGTTTGAGTAACGGCATAAAGTCACAAGGGCGCAAAGGCTCAAAGGCAAGAAATCATATAATCACATTTTGATTAAACCATTACACCATTGCGCCGTTGAGTAATTGAGCCTATTTTTCTTTAGCCAGTTTCAGCGCACTGGTTGTCGTATAGTACTTTGTTATCATCCCCGGCACCTCCCAATCAGGAAGTTTCCCAGTTTTCAAATATTCAAGAAACTTTTTCGTTACCTGGGCAAAATGTTCCTCATGGCTCACCCTGTACTTTTCTGATACTACAATCTTAAGTGCATTTACATTAGCATCTTCTATTCCGAGACTGTCGTATGGAAATGTTTTAAGAACTTTGTGTAACTCTGAAGTGAATTCTTTTCTGGTACTTCCTTTTATGTTTTCAACATATAATGTTGGCAGAAATTTTTCTGCAGCGCTCTGCCTTATTGCCAGATCACATTTTGTGCCATGCATAACTGAATAGTGAGTATCCCCGCCTGTCGCAGGTGCCTGGTATTTCCACTCAACGGAAACCTTTGCAAAAATGCCTTTTATCTTATAGACCATTTCACCATTTGAATAGACATTCAGCTTTCCGTCCTTGATATCCTTCTGAAGATAAGCTGGAAAATCATCAATACCGGTAACTTCTTTAAATTCTTCTTTCGAAATAAGAGTCGGCCATCTTTTTGCCTCAACCATATCTACATAGGAAGGATTAAGAATCTGCTCCGGGAAGCATTCCCACTGAACAAGATCAACAAGATGTGTTGTAACATCAACAATCCCTTCCCCCTGTTGCTGAATGTCAAAATACCATGCGGGGCGAAGAACTGAACTTCCGGAAACTATCTTTGAGAAATGATGTACACTTATTTTTGTCACAGCTGGTTTTTCCTTACTGCCTGTTGTCAGAACACCAAAGATTTTCCTATTTTGAGATAAAAGTTTCTGAAGAATTGTAGTCACCTCGTATCTTTCTGTCATAATATCATATAACAGGACTCCCTTCTCCCCTGCCGTTTTAAAAGAAGCTTCCAGAACAGGAAAATCTTCAGAGCTGATTATCATAGGCTTATCTGCCAGAACATTAAGGCCCGCATTAATAGATTTTGTAATATATTCAGCTTTCTTCCTATTGTTTCCCGATAAAACCACAACATTTCCTGCTTTTTCGGAGATCATTTTTTCAAAGAAATCATCGCCGGTATATACTATTTCATTCCATGATGTAGGGTTGACAGGTCTGCTGTTGTACTGTCTGATCCTGTTGATATGCTGAATATAATCGGGTCCCTGGGGTGCGTATACATGAACATCAGGGGAAACCTGATCGTACATGTATTTCTGAACAAGAGCTGCATGAAAATGTCCCGGATCGACTGTGATCAATTTTACCTGGTACTTTTTTCCCATTGGAGAAACAGATTTGGTTGCTTTTTGACTGGAGACACCCGTTCCACAAGATGTCGCAATCAGGACATAGATTAGAAAGTAGATTACTCTTCTCATTTTACTAATAATATCATACAACTGACTAGTTTTCTCCTTTGTGTTACTTTGTATTTTGCTTTGTGATCCTTTGTGGTTGAATGAATTAGCTTTTACCACAAAGGTACACAAAGGTTATCACTAAGGTCCACGAAGCGCTTTGTAAGAGACCCGGAAGGATGTAGATCAAATAGCCTTATCTCTTCAGCGTTTCCTGCCTGTGGGAATCAATCGGATCACAGGTACAAACCAGATTACGATCGCCAAAACCGTCGTCGATACGACCTACTGATGGCCAGAACTTATTCTCAACTACCCATTCAAGCGGGTAGGCAGCCTTCTGCCTGTCATATGAATGTTTCCATTCATTTGCCGTTACGACTTTAACAGTGTGAGGTGAATTATGCAAAACATTATCTTCTTTATCCGCTTTGCCATTCTTTATCTCACTGATCTCATTCCATATTGATTTCAAAGCGCTGATAAATTTATCGAGCTCCTGAAGTGACTCCGATTCAGTAGGTTCTACCATAAGGGTCCCGTGAACAGGAAATGAAAGAGTAGGTGCATGAAATCCGTAATCCATCAATCTCTTAGCTATATCTGCTTCGGTTATTCCTGCCTCGGTTTTGAAATTTCTGCAATCGAGGATCATCTCATGTGCAACGAATCCTTCAGTTCCTGAATATAATGTTTTATACCAGCCTTTTAATGACGCTGCAATGTAATTGGCATTTAATATGGCGAATTTTGTAGCCTGTGTCAATCCAAATGAACCCATCATCATCACATAAGCATGAGAAATCGTAAGGATATGCCCGCTGCCGAAAGGAGCGCCTGCCACAGCTGTTGTGCCATGACTCCCTCCTGTTTTGACAAAGTGATGTGAAGGAAGGAACTCAGCCAGCTTTGCATTCGCAAGAATTGGGCCCATCCCCGGGCCACCACCTCCATGTGGTATTGCAAAGGTTTTATGCAGGTTAAGATGACAGATATCTGCACCAATATGACCGGGATTTGTGAGTCCGACCTGGGCATTCATGTTTGCACCATCCATGTAAACGAGACCTCCGTTTGCATGAATGATATCGGACATCTCTTTTATCGCAGCTTCAAAGACACCATGTGTTGAAGGATAGGTTATCATGAAGCCGGCAAGATTGTGCTTATATACTTCAGCCTTTTTTCTGAGATCCTCAACACTTATATTTCCTTTATCGTCACACTCCACAACCACAATCTGCATCCCTGCCATTGCAGCGCTTGCAGGGTTAGTACCATGTGCCGAGCTGGGAATTAATATAACATTCCTGTTCACTTCTCCCTTTGTAATATGATATTCCCTTATTACCATTAATCCTGCGTACTCGCCTGCAGCTCCTGAGTTCGGTTGAAATGAGATTGAGGGAAAACCGGTTATTTCTTTCAGTGCCTCTCCTAATTCATCCATAATCTGGTAATAGCCTTCTGCCTGATCTTTTGGCACAAAGGGATGAATATTCCCAAATTCAGGCCAGCTCATTGCAAACAGTGAAGTTGCTGGATTAAGCTTCATGGTGCAGGATCCGAGTGATATCATACAATGAGTAAGCGAAAAATCCTTTCTTTCGAGCATCTTTATATATCTCATCATCTCTGTTTCGCTGTGGTACCTGTTAAAAGCGCCTCCCTTAAGGAATGATGATTTTCTCAGGAACTTCTCATCAAGAATTTCACAATGGCAGAACGAGCTGATATTAACAGTGGCTTTACCTGCTGCTCTGACAAAAATGTTCACTATGGTCTCTATTTCCTTTATTGTGGTTATCTCATCAGTGCTTATAACCACACAATTATCATCGGGATAATAGAAATTCATTTCAGCTTCAAGTGCCAGCTTCTTAATTGTTTCTATTGAAACACCTGCGCCCGGGGCTATTTTTAGGGTATCAAAGAACACCGAATTCAGTTGTCTGAATCCCAGCTCTTTGAGATTGAAGCTTATTGTACATGCTGCATTGTGAATATGTTTTGCAATGTTCTTCAATCCTTCAGGACCATGATATTGTGCGTACATTCCTGACATTGTAGCAAGAAGTGCCTGGGCGGTGCAGATATTTGAAGTAGCCCTCTCCCGTTTAATATGCTGTTCCCTTGTCTGTAATGCCATTCTCAAAGCACTGTTTCCCTGTGCATCTACAGATATGCCAATAATTCTTCCGGGCATACTTCGTTTAAGCTCGTCTTTCGTAGCAAAATATCCCGCGTGCGGACCTCCGAAGCTCATGGGAAGCCCCATCCTTTGATTTGAACCAACAACGATATCTGCACCCCACTCTCCGGGAGGAGTCAGCAGAGCCAGGCTCATCAGATCAGCTGCCACACCTACAAGGGCTCCTGATGTATGAGCCAAACCGGTAAAGGCCTTATAGTCGCGAAGTTCACCTGAAGCTGCAGGGTATTGTATTAAAGAACCAAAATATGTCTCATTAAAAGACGCTTTGGTATATTTTCCTGTAACGAGGTCAATTCCAAGTGGTTTTGAACGAGTTTTAATGACATCGAGGTTCTGGGGAAAAATATCATCATCGACAAAAAACTTATTGGCGCCTGCTTTCACGGAAGATCTCGATCGGGCATTAAACATCATAATCATAGCTTCAGCTGCAGCAGTTGATTCGTCGAGCAAAGAGGCATTGGCAATCTGCATGCCTGTGAGTTCAATGATCATTGTTTGAAAATTAAGAAGCGCTTCAAGACGACCCTGCGAGATTTCAGCCTGGTAAGGAGTGTAGGATGTGTACCACGATGGATTTTCGAGTACATTCCTGATAATTACCGATAAGAGAGCCACTCCATAGTAGCCCTGCCCGATGAAAGAACGGAACATTTTATTCTTTCGTCCGATAGCCTTAATATGATTAAGATATTCAAATTCACTCATTGCTTCCGGAAGTCTCAGCGGCCTTTCAAGCAGAATTGAAGACGGAACGGTTTTTTCTATCAGCTCATCTAGTGAACTCACCTCTATAGTTTTTAGCATTTGCGGCAACTCACTTTCACGTGGCCCGATATGCCGGTTTACAAACTTATCTGTTAACATATATTTTAATTTATAAGATCAATATTTTATTACTCAGCTAATTATATATAATTATATCAAAAAGCTTGAAGATCAATTTATTTAACCCATGCCGAGCACTCGGCAGTAAATTGATTTTGACTTCGTCGAGCTCCTCCACTTCGTGTCGTCGGTTCTTCGCTCTCCGCCAGCTGGCGGAGCCGGGGTGAACGAAGAAAATCAATTACACGATAATATTAAGAAAACGTATTAACAATTAACAGGATTTAAATCATCAAAAAAATGGATTTGTTTTAATTTCCTTTTCGATGCTTGTTTCCTTTCCATGGCCCGGATATACTATGGTCGATCCAGGAAGAACAAATAATTTGTTCCTGATACTATTAATAAGAGTATCATAATTGCCACCTGGCAGATCAGTTCTTCCAATACTTCCTGCAAACAGAGCATCGCCTGTGAATACACAATCATTTTTTTCACTGTAAAATGCAATGCTTCCCTCTGTGTGACCCGGAACTAGAAGTACGACAAGTTCAGTTTTTCCGAAAACAACTTTCTGATTATCTGTTAAAAAGGCAGCCGGTTCCGGCGGGTTCTCCATCGTCAGACCAAAAAGCAAAGCATGCTGGCTTGCATCCTTCCTGTTCAATTCATCAAATTCGCATGATAGAGTTCTTAAACCATATTTTTCCAAAATAAACCTGTTCCCAAAAACATGATCCAGATGGCAGTGAGTATTTAACAGCAAGACCGGATTAATACGTTTATCTTTTATAAAAAACTCAAGTTCTTCAGATTCCTTTTTATCGTAGCATCCACAATCGATTATTGCACAATCGCCTGAGTCATCAGCAAGTATATATGTATTCACTTCAATGGGAGAAAAAACAAACCTGTAAATTTTCATAGTAGATTATTTTCTGTTAACAGTACCTTTAAGCATAGGAACAAATACAAAATTTCCATGTTCGGACCGATCGAAACTATCAGTCCCGCTTCGTTCTATTACAGTCATTACCTGATAATCGGAATTACCCAGAGGAACAACCAGTCTTCCTCCTGTTTTAAGCTGGTGAAGCAGAGCATCCGGGACTTCCGGGGCAGCAGCAGTGATGATAATACCGTCAAATGGTCCATACTGTGGCTTTCCCTCATATCCATCGCCATAAAAAAAATCAGCAGAATATTTAAGGGAGGCCAATATTCTCTGGGCTTTTAAAAAAAGCTCTCTGTAACGCTCAATGGTATAGACCTTTGCTCCCATCTCGGCAAGGATTGCAGCCTGATAGCCCGAACCGGTTCCAATTTCCAGAATTTTATCTCTTTTCTTCACTCTCAATAGCGAAGACTGCACTGCCACTGTATAAGGCTGTGATATTGTCTGGCCTGAAGTGATCGGAAAAGCTTTATCCACATAGGCATGTATTAGAAATGCAGGATCCATAAAAAGATGTCGTGGAACAGTGTCTATGGCTCTCAAAACCTCTTCGTCTGAGATCCCTTTCCTGCGGAGTTCTGCTACAAGCTTTTTACGTTTGCCTTTTGCTTCAAATGTATCTTCCATATGATCGCACCAATCAAAATTTTATTTCCGACAAAAGTATAAAAAATGAAGACAGATAACACAGGAAGTTTCACTCATTTCTTTATGAACACTTCAGAGACAGCTGGGGGGAGAAAAGTTAAAGTTTAAAAAATGATACCGTCTTATATAAGGGTCCTGACTGGCTGAGGATGCTTTCATAAAGTATAACTTCAGTTACAGGAATTATTTGAAATTCAATACTTTTAAACCTATCAATCAAGGTTTTAAGCGCGGGCTTGTTATTAAGATGTTTTATACGGCCCAGGGTAAGATGAGGGTTAAAAGGACGATCGTCAGGCTTAATGTCGATTGTCTTCAGACCATTCACGATAATGTCATTAAGGCGAATTAGTCTTTCTGAGGTTTCAATACCGGTCCAGATAATTCTCGGATCGTTCAAATTTCTGAAAATACCTGATCCTTTAAGAATAAGCTGAAATTCCCCGAAGCCGGTGCAATTTTCTTTTAGCATAGAACACAACGGTATTATCATCTTTTCATCAGTGTCACCAAGAAAGGCAAGCGTAATATGTATATTCCCGGGGTTTGTCCATTTGATACTATCCTTATTCAGACCAGACTTAAACGACGATATCATGGTCAAAAGAGATTCTCCAGGTTCTACTTTCAACGCAATAAAAAGACGTTTCATTCTATAGAATGTGTTAACTGGTTTTACTTATAGCCTTCCGGCGTCAATCTCCAGGATTATCATCTCGATCAGGGAATCCTCGCCGTATGGATCATATTCTTCTTTCAGATTTGTTCCGAAAATTCGGGCTATCCCCTGCCAGAAGGCGGCGGCAAATTTTCCACGGTAATCTTTTATAAGTACGTATGATGTATTCTGAGTCTCCCGGTCAATCAGCTTAATGAGCAACCGGCCCTGTGTGATAGTCATATCCCGTATGTCTCCTTCATAATCTGCAAAAACTTCCTTTTCCACCTTTTTCAGATATTCTTTACGTTCCTTTTCATCTTTGATTTTACTGACATCCTCATTCACCTTTTGTAATTTGCTCCTGACTATTAAAGCATAGGGATATACCTTCTTCAGATTTTCAACTAATCTTTCATATTTACGAAAATCGCTTTTCTTTGCGAACTGAGGATGCGCATAAACTGTCACTTCCTTTATTTCTACTTCCGGTAAGGTCTCTCCATTTCTTTTTACTTTCTGCAGCAGGTATGATTTCCCCTGCAGAGTATCATTCTTCTGCTTCAATGAATCGACCTGTCCTGATGAAACAGCAGCATAAAAGAAGAATAACAATATTGCAGATACAGATCTCAAAAACAGATTTTCTGCAAATGTATCAAATTCCGGGCCATATCTCATTATCGGCTTCGGCGTTATAAAGCATCCGGAAACGCGGAAAACTGGAATCGGGTTTGCATTACATAGTTAAAAAAGTATATTTGTCAAAAGTAATTCTATGGCCTTTTCCCTTGAAGATATTAACGATCAGGCAAAATTCAGACTGTTTCTGACTATTCCTTATACGAACCTGATTCAGTTTGTTTTTGAGTACTTAAAGAAAAAATCATTTCTTATGTTTCTCTACTGGTTTCTTTGTCTCGTTTTTCTGTGTCTTGCAGTATTTATAAGGATAAAAATTGCAGGAAACTTCCCCTTCACTCATATTCTTTTTCACTCTGCGATCGGGATGATTATTCTGCCGATAATATGCATTCCTGTGCATGAATTACTTCATATTGTACCCTACTATGTTTCGGGAGCTAAAAACATCAGGATTGGTATGGATCTTAAACAATACCTTTTTTATGTTACAGCTGATAAATATGTCGCAACTCCAATTCAATTCATGATAGTGGCATGGACTCCATTCTTTATTATCAGCACCGGATTGATGTTACTTATATATCTTCTTCCGGGATTGTGGAAATGGAGCCTTTCTGTCTTTCTTTTCGCGCATGCAACAATGTGTGCTGGCGATTTTGCACTACTAAATCTGTATCATATCAACAAATATAAAAAGATATATACCTGGGATGATTTCGATAAGAAAGAGGCATACTTTTATGAAGAATTGTAATAAAATGTAATCAATTAACCACTGATTAACACGGAGTTATATCGAATCAAATATCTTGGTAGGGATTGCAAAGAGTGTTACTCTGTATTTTTTGGTGTACTCTGTTATCAAGCATAAATTAAAATAAAAAACATGAAAAGAATCATTACTTCTGTTTCATTCTTCATTTTAATCTCGGTTTCGATACTTAATTCACAGATATCCAATCAGGATCTGGCGAGAATAGATGATATTGTAAAAAAAGCGTTTGATGTTTTTAAACCAACAGGTCTGACAGTAGCAGTCGTGAAGGACTCAGCAATCGTTTATCATATAGCTATAGGATTCAGTAATGCAGAATACAGGAAACCGGTCAACACTACATCGCTTTTTAACATCGCATCATGTTCAAAAGCCTTTACTGCACTTTCGATAGGGATCCTTGTTGATGAAGGTAAACTTAAATGGACCGATAAGGTAGTTGATTATTTCCCCGAGTTTAAACTTGCCGATGATTATATCACAAAAGAGATGACCATTGAGGACTTGCTTTGTCACAGGTCAGGCCTGGGCACTTTTTATGGAGACCTTCTCTGGTATAATACTTCATATACCGATGAAGAAGTTATGAAAAGGATGCGTAATGAACCAATTACAAGGAGATTCGGAATTGAGTTCGGTTATCAGAATATTATGTTCATGATTGCGGGTGATCGGTAGAGAAAGCTTCAGGGCTGCCCTGGTCAGAGTTCATTGAATCGAGGATTTTAAAACCTCTTGGTATGCTCCAGACTCGTCCGTCTAGTGATGATCTCTCAAAGGATCAGGATATTGCATTTGGTCATCTTAATAACAAAGTCCTTGGTATATATAAATTCAAAGCCGTCAAGCCGGCAGCAGCAATTTATTCAAATGTTGATGAATTGAGCATCTGGACCATGCTTCTCATGAACGATGGGGTGTATAAAGGCCTAAGGATCATATCGAGAGCCTCACTTACAAGAATAATGGAACCTCATACAATTCTGGGGGCAAGCAATATGCAGAAACAGCATGGAATTAATTTTTACATGTATGGCCTGGGATGGTTTATATATGATTATAATGGCAAAAAAATTGTTGAACATGATGGAGGTATGCCTGGATATATTAGTAAAGTAACGATGATACCTGACCAGAAAATCTCTATAATAATATTGAACAATGGGAATGACGGGTTTGTAGACAATGCTATCAGGGGTGATATTATGGATATCCTTGTAAAAGGAAGAGAGTTTGATTGGATCGGTGAATATTCGTCTAGTAAGGCCCGGTCTGAGTCTTATGAACAAACCACTGAAAAACAACGGCTCGCGAGCAGGGTGACGGGGACAAAACCATCTCTCAGCCCTGAAGGATATACAGGTATTTTCAGGGACAAAAGTTATGGTGATGCTGAGGTTTCACTGGATTCAGGTAAACTGGTTCTGACTTTTTTACCGGCAAAAACTGTTTTTACAGGAGAACTTGAACACTGGCATTACGATACATTTAAAGTTGTTTTTAAAGACAAATTCCTGACATTTGGTCTTATCACTTTCAGCTTTAATTCTGCCGGTAAAGTGACAGGATTCAAAATTGATCTGCCCAGCAATGACTTTCATTTCTGGAATCTGGACTTCAGGAAGATCTGATAATCTCTGTGTAACTCTGTGTCTTCTCCGTGTAACTCTCCCGATAAATAGGGACAAGTTGTGACAGATCTTTCCTTTGTTACGCAGAGAACCACTGAGGAGACACTGAGAGCCACAGAGTAAACCTAGAATGTTTCTTTTGCAAGCTTCAGTATATCATCCTCTTTAACAACAGGCCTTACTCTGAAAGAGTACTCATATTTTTTATCAAGTAACCGGTATTGCTTATGAATACGTGCACCCCATGAATTATCGCCACCTACCCCCATTTGTCCAAAGTCAACATTAAGGTTGACAAAGTCGCGTGGTTTAACATCAATTGTGTGAGTATTTGCTGTTTTCGCATCTTTCCTGTATTGTGAAAGTTTCCCTGGCGATTCAAAATCATCGTGAATATTATAGAGAGCGGCAAAACAGATTACAGGATCTCCGCTTACAAGTACCCCTGTTCCGTTGTCATTTGTGAGGGTAAGCCACCTGGTGTCGGTTTTATATCCATTTTCCTGAGGTCTGATATAGGGAGTATATTGGTCCGCTACAGTGCTCTCATAAAGTCCAACATCGGCCGACGTTTTCCTGTCAACATAATTTTCATGCGGTCCGCGCCCGAGCCACTTCAGATTTGTAAACTCCTCAGCAATTTGCATCTGCATTCCCATTCTGGGTATTTCAGGAATGGCGTCGGATATTTTTGAGAATTGATTTTTAATAACAATATCAGCTGAACCATATATCGTGAATGTTGTAGCATAGCCTGCAATTTTTTTGCCGGATGCATCGGGAATGTCATAATTAAAAGTGACTACTACTTTCCCTAATTCTGGCTGGCTGATATTTGCTTTAGTCACAGTGGTCCTTTCACCTGCCTTTTTCCACACACCAAGCAACTGATCCATATCCCAACCATAGTCATTATCAGTGGGCGGCCTCCAGAAATCAGGTTCCGGTCCTTTTTTGAAAATTTCTTTGCTTTTGTAATTGAATGATATCAATCTGCCATTTACAAGGTCAAATATTATCTTCATGTCAACACCGCTTACTTCCAGTTTCTTATCAACAGTTTTTGTCTGGAGAACGGCAAGCTTATTCTCTCTTTGACTAACCGGTTTCCCTTCTACAGGAAGTTTAAACTGGGCAGTAGCATAAACATGATCTTCAGGCACAGAATTCCATTCATCACTTCTTGAAATCCTCATATTTAGAAAATATTCAGCTCCCGGAACTGGATCTATTTTTTTAAGCGGCAACTGGAATGCGATTTCAGCTTTGGGCCTGAAATCGAGAAACGGAACTTTTCCTGATTGAACAACTTTTCCATCTGAAACTACCTCCCAGTCAAAATTAAACTCAGAGAGGTTAGTAAAATCATACTTGTTTTTAATTTTAATCATTCCTGTTCTGAGGTCGACCGGTTCGAAACCAACATACTGATATACTTTGTTTACTTCAAACAGACCGGGATGGGGAGTACGATCGGGCCAGACCAGTCCGTTTATGTTGAAGTTACCATCGCTCGGTGTTCCCAGCTCACCATAATCACCTCCATATGCCCAGTATTTTTCACCATTTTCATTCATCTTAAGAAATCCCTGATCAACCCAGTCCCATATGAATCCGCCCTGCAATTTTGGATATTTCTCAATAACATTCCAATAATCCTGGAAATTACCGGTTGAATTACCCATCGCATGTGCATATTCACACATTATCATTGGTCTGTCTTTTTTTGGATCTTTTGCGTACGCTTCAATTTCTTCAATAGTCGCGTACATATCGCACCAGATGTCTGTATGGCGTTCAGGTGTATTCGTACTCTTTTCTGCCCGTTCATACTGAACCGGACGAGTTATATCGCGACCCTTGATCCATTTGTAGCCATTCAGGAAATTGTGACCGTCTCCGGCCTCATTGCCCATTGACCAAATAATCACTGATGGATGATTTTTATCTCTTTCTACCATGCGCTGCATCCTGTCAAGATGAGCTGCCGCCCATTGGGGCTTATCGGCTAATGTAACGTCTTTATCATATCCCATTCCATGCGACTCAATATCAGCTTCATCAACAAGATAGAGTCCGTATTTATCGCACATCTCGTACCAGAATTCCTGCTGAGGGTAATGACATGTTCGCATCGCATTAATATTATTGCTTTTCATTGTCTTGATATCCTTCAAAACCGTTGCTTCATCAATAACATGCCCAGTAATTTCATTATGTTCATGCATATTAACCCCTTTTAAACGGATTGCAACACCATTTATGAGAAGCTGTGATTTGACAATTTCCACTTTTCTGAATCCGATTTTTGTACTGATACTTTCAGAGATATTTCCGCTTTTATCTTTGAGGCTGACTACAAGCGAATAGAGATTTGGCTTTTCGGCTGACCATTTATTTACACCCGGGATACTCTTTTTGAAATTTACTAAAACGCTACTACCAGATAATCTGACATTTTTAGATTCCGTCAGCAGTTTTTTTGTGCCTTCAAAAAGTGATGTTTCAACAGCAAATTCATTTTCATCCTGCACAGCGCTCTTTAAAGAAACATCGATTTTTAGCATACCGTCATTATAATTATTCTGCAAGTCACCAACTGCAAATAGATCTCTTATATATGTTTTTGGTCTGGCATGAAGAAACACAGTCCGCTGAATGCCGCTCAGCCTCCAGAAGTCCTGATCTTCAAGATAACTTCCATCACACCACCTGTATACCTCCACTGCAACAGAGTTTTTCCCATCTCTGAGATATTTGGTAATATCAAATTCTGCAGGCGTCTTGCTGTCCTGGCTGTATCCAACCATTTTTTCGTTTATCCAGACATAAAAAGCTGAGCTGACAGCACCGAAACGGAGAAATATTTCTTTATTTTTCCAGTCACTGGGAATAGTAAAACTTCTTTTATACGACCCAACAGGATTCCAGTCGTGAGGAATAGCCGGAGGGACTTTCTTATAAACGTAGAATGAGCCTGGTGAACCAGGGGCCTTTGCATCCTTAATTTCAGGCTTTGGAGAAGTAACTCCTTTAGTCAGGTTATGTGAATTAAAAACATCCTCCCATGTCCAGAACGGGTAAACGATATTTGCATAAACCGGAACATCATAACCTTTCATCTGCCAGTTTGAAGGCACCTCAATTTCTTTCCAGTCGCGCGTATCATAATCATCTTTAAAGAACCAGAATGGCCGTTGATCCGGTGTCTGGGCACAGTTAAACTTCCATAATCCATCGAGTGATTTGTAAAACGGAGAATTTGTTTTAATTGCCTCAAGAGCAGCCTTTTCATCAGGATAACTGATAAGTGATGCATGCGGATCTTCCCTGTTTATATTAAACACTTGAGGATTTTCCCAGTCGCGAGGTTCCTTTTCAGTGAAGGGAACTCCTTCATACTTGCTTAGTTTTTTGCATGATGAAAGTGAAACGACAATCATAAGGATATAAAATGGAATTCTCTTCATGGCATCAGGTTTTTAATGGAGATAAAGTTAACAAAAATTGTATTCGTGCAATACTCAAATTGTTGCACATTACAATATCTGAAAAACAAGCTATTCATTCCAGCCCTGGCAGTTTTTAACGGGGGTAGATCACTCGAAGAGTTAATATTTGTAAAGGCAATTTTAGTTTTTTCGGAAATATCCATTTGCATATATTTCACGTCAGCTTTTTTTAAAAACTGATCATTAATAATTCTGCAGTATTTGTACTCTTTAAACAGAGCCGGAGTTTTTGAAACTATAATTATTTCACTGAAGATATCGCTAATTACATCAATCATCCTTGAAATAATGGTTTCCCCATCGATGGCAATCGCTGGCTTTATTAAGCCATTAAATCTCTTGCCTGCACCTCCGGCGAGTATCACACCTTAAATATTCCGGATCATAAGAACAATATTGATTTTCCACCATTCTTATCAAAACCTGTATTCGCTTTATATAACTTTATTTGCAAATTTTCAGTTTTAACTGTAACTTGAAGAGTCAATAATAAGAGTCTTCAGCAAAAGTAAAAAATAATTCAAGCCCCCATCAGTTTCAGAAAATTCACAAATCTTTAACCTGACAATTATGGATAAAAAAATCACAACTCTTTATGCTGACTATAAGCAGGGACGAACGAATCGACGCGATTTTGTCAGAAAACTTGCTATAGTCGCCGGCAGTACAGCTGCCGCTATGGCGATGCTTCCTGTTTTGGAATACAACAATTTAAAGACTTCCGGTGCTACTCAGGATGATCCTGAACTTATGTCAGAATTTATAAAATACCCAGGTGCAACCGGAGAAATAAAAGCATTTCTCTCACATCCTAAGGAAGGCAATAAATTTCCGGCTATAATTGTAATTCATGAAATATGGGGCCTGGATCCACATATTCTGAATGTTACAAAAAGAATTGCAAAAGAAGGATTCCTTGTAATGGCTCCTGATGCTTTATCCCAATTGGGAGGCACACCTGAAAATGACCAGGAAAAAGCTATGTCTATGATACACGGACTTGACCAGTCACAAACGGTCAATAATTTTGTGGCAGCCGTAAAATTTCTGAAAACGAATCCTCTTTCTACCGGGAAAGTCGGATGTACGGGTTTTTGCTGGGGAGGAGGAATGACAAACCAGGTGGCAGTTAATTCTCCGGAACTTGATGCTGCTGTTCCGTATTATGGAATGCAACCTGCTGCAGATGATGTAGCTAAAATAAAAGCCCCCCTGATGGCACATTATGGTGCGAATGACCAGCGGATTGATGATGGAATACCAGCATTTGAAGAAGCCTTGAAAAAATATAAAAAAGAATACCAGATATTTATTTACGAGGGAGCCGGCCATGCATTCAATAACGATTCCAATCCTGAACGATATAATGAGAAAGCGGCAAAACTTGCCTGGTCAAGGACTATAGCTTTCTTTAAAGAAAAGCTGAAATAGAAACAGGATATCCACTAATCGTAGAGTTCGCAAAGGTTTAAGACAAAGATCGCAAAGAATTGCAACACGATTTTTCTCTTACTTGAGATCAGTCTCTCCCCAACCCCTCCTCCAAGATAGAGGGGCTATATGATTACTAATCTGAGCATTACTCCCTTCTCTCCTGGGAGAAGGGGGCAGTGGGATAAGGTAAAAAGCCATTCTGATTTTTCCACATTGTGGCAATTGCTTCAACAAACGGGCGGCAATGGTTGAAAAAATATTTGTACCCTTTGCAGAGGTAGTTTAATCCTGTCTCTCCATCAGGTGTTAAAATGAACCGGTTTTTCGGACATTCCCCGTTGCACATTGCCAGTACTTCACACTGCCGGCAATATTCAGGCAGCTTCACAGATTTAGCTCTTCCGAATTGTTTTTGTCTTTCACATTCAAGATAATAGGTAAGAGAATGATCATTAAGATTACCAAGCAAATAATCTTTGTTAACGTAATGATCACAGGAATAAAAATCACCATTATGCTCAATGACCGGCACACCGCCACAGTTTACTTTAAAGATACATAATGTATGATCTTGATTAAAAGCAGTTCTGGCAGCTTCTTCAAAAATCTGGATTTTTATTTCACCTATATCATTTTCAACCCAGGCATCAAAAACTTCACTCAGAAAATGTCCGAATTCTTCAGGCGGGACCGATTCGCAACTCACTCCTGTAGCAGAATTGCTATCAAATATTACAAGGGGAAGAAAAGTTATAAATTTTGCTCCCATCTTTTTGAAAAAGTCATAGATAACGAGCGGATGTTTAACATTTTCAGCATTCACTACACAAAGTATTTCCGGGATTACGCCAAACCTCTTTAAAAACTGATACCCTCTTTTAACCTTTTCGAATGTTCCTTTATTATCCCTGGTCCTCCTGAATAAATCCTGAAAATCAGAGGGACCATCAATACTTAAGCCGACTAAAAAACCATTCCCGGCAATAAACCTGCACCATTCTTCATCTATTAGTGTTCCATTGGTCTGGATTCCATTCAGAATAGTTTTACCTGAAGGTATGTGAACAGACTGAAGTTTCATAACTTTCCTGTAAAAGTCAATCCCTGCCAGTAAGGGTTCTCCGCCATGCCATGAAAAACTTATAATATTTCCTGTTGATGCTTCAATATGTTGTATTATATATTTTTCAAGAATAACGTCAGTCATCTGAAAATGCTCTTTCGTCTTATACAGGCTCTTCTTTTCCAGGTAATAGCAATATTTACAATTTAGATTGCAGGTTGAGCCGACGGGTTTGGCAAATATCTGAAAATCACTTAATGTTTGTTTCATTTATTATTAATAAGTATTCACAAAGTGCCACAAAGGAAAAAAGTAAAATATTCTAAAGCTCCCAAGTAATAATATTCTCTTTCCCTGGTTCAGGAAGATTCATCCTAATACGCCATTCCACGGGAAAATAGTTATTCACTCTTGTTCCGATGTTGTTTACGAAACCCAGGTTTACACCCTTATAGGTCAAAATGTTCCATCCCTTTGCGGCATCATTTAGAATGAGGTTATCTCTTCGCATAAATGCCAGAGAGTCAGAAAGACTTATTTCATTAGAGGGGAAACAATCAGTTTTTAAAGCAATCGATAACGCAAGATCATGCGATGCCAGGTAATCTTTGTTTTTAATTGCAAACACTTTTGTCCCTGCTTTTATAATTTTAAGGTTACTATAAATATGATGGTATACATCCCTGGAACATGGAAGAGCGAAAACTTCATCTCCCCGTTTGAAAACACTTTCTTTCGAAAATTGAGTCCATAAAGATACAACATTCAGGTCATTTTTATCGGGCCGGGCTTCGGGTTTCCTCTGGCTTTTTATCCTGGTTTGTTCCTGCCTGCCTGTTTTTCGGATGACCGAGATAAAGAAACCTTCTCCATTCACTTTGTCCGGATAAAATCCATATCCGAAAATACCTTCAAAATCGATTTCAGCAATTCCCTTAAAACCTGAAACATCCAATTTGACGCATTCAGCCTCTTTCTTACTGATTAACCATTTTATATTTTCTTCATTTTCCCCGGGATTAAAGGTGCATGTACTATAAATCAGTAGCCCATTCTCCTTCAGGGCTGGCCAGATATCCATTAATATTCTCTTCTGTCTTTCTGAACAATGAACAGTATTTCCGACTGACCATTCCCTTACAGCAGTTTCAGCCCTGAACATGCCCTCCCCGGAACAGGGAGCATCAGCAACAATAATATCGAAAAATCCTGGCAATCTTCCAAACGCTGCCGGGTCGTTCTGGGTTACAAGGGTATTACCCAATCCCCATTTTGTGATTGTTTCAGCAAGAACTGCAGCTCTTGACCTTATTGGTTCATTAGCGACTAATAAATTGTCAGGACCGATAATATCTGACAGATGAGTGCTTTTCCCACCTGGAGCCGCACACAGATCGAGCACCCGTAAACTTCCTGGCAGAGCTGAGGTTTGACTAATTACCTGTTCGAGGAACATGCCTGAGGCTTCCTGTGGATAGTAACATCCTGAATGGAAGAGCGGATCGAGTGTATAAGAGGGCCTGTTATCAAGATAATACCCATTGCTGCACCACAAAACAGGTTCAGCTTTTAACGGTATTTTGCTCCACTTTGACTTATTAATTCTTATACTGACCGGAGATGGTTCCTCCAGCGCTTTTACAAGCGCTTTTGCATCAATATATTTTTGATTTTTCAGTCTCTTTATAAAATCTTCCGGGAACATAATACAACTGTAAAATTTTCAAAATAAATAGTTACACAGAGTGTCACAGAGGAGGCACAAAATGATATTAAAGGTACACTTCTGTCTCTGATTTCGGATTCTTATTGAATTTCCTCCATAGGTAGAATACAGGAATGCCAAGAATTACAATCCCCAGTCCCGGAAAAGTATAATCGGGTTTATAAATCAAGAGGATTACCATTATTGTTACCGTGACTAAAATATAAATTGAAGGTACGACCGGATAACCAATTGCTTTATATGGCCGAGGAATATCAGGCCGTTTTACCCTTAATATAAATATCGCAAGAATAGTTAAAGTGAAAAAGATTAAAACTGCAAAGATAACGTAATCAAGAAGATTTCCATATGTGCCTGACAAACAAAGAAGTACTGACCATACTCCCTGAACAACAATTGCAAAACCGGGAACTCCATTTTTATTTAATTCTCCTGCTTTTCTGAAAAAGAGACCATCTTTTGCCATTGCGTAATAAACGCGAGGAGCAGTCATGATAAGGCCATTGTTGCATCCAAATGTACTTATCATAATAAATATTGCCATTATGATGGCAGCATAATTTCCAAATACAACACTCATTGCTGACGTAGCAACCCTGTCGTCTGTAGCATACTGGATTCCCCGGGATATAACATCAGCACCACCGGGAGAGCCTGACAGAGGAAGAATTTTAATGTAGATATAATTTGTAAGAATATACATTACGGAAACGATGAGGGCGCCGAAAAAGAGGCTAAGAGGAACATTCCTTTTCGGATTTACCACTTCACCTGAAAGATAAGTGACACTATACCATGCATCTGATGAAAATAATGAACCAACCAATGCCGTTCCTATAGCAGTAATCAGAGAAAAGCCAACTAAAGGGATCACATGGTTACCAGGGCCCACCTGACTTGCTTTCCAGAAAACTTCTTTATTTATTTCCCATGAATTTAAATTTTTTGTGGCAAGGAAACCTATGGCTATAAATCCAAAAAGGGCGATGACCTTTGTTGATGAGAAGAAATTCTGAACCGTCTTCCCTGTAACTATTCCCCTGGTATTGAGCCATGTCAGGAATGATATCATGCCTATAGCAACTATCATGGTACTTTTGATCTTCAGAGGGCCCGCCTGAAACAGAATATTCTTTTCAGAAACCCAGGGGAACAGAACGCCTGAAAATTTTGCAAATGCCACAGCCACTGCGGCAATTGTTCCGCACTCAATAACAAGAAATGTGGTCCATCCAAATAAAAATCCGATTAGAGGATGATAAGCTTCCTTCAGGTAAACATACTGGCCTCCGACATGAGGCATCATCGAGGCCAGTTCGCCGTAACTGACGGCCCCAATAAGTGTTATAATACCTGTAATTATCCAGACCATCATCAACCAACCGGGAGATCCTACATTACGGGCAATATCTGCACTGACAATGAAGATACCTGATCCTATCATTGCTCCTGAAACAATTGATATTCCGTCAAAAAGATTTACCCGTTTCTGAAGGAGGTAGTCTTCTTCCTGCATAATAACAGATTATATCAACAAATTTAACTATCTTACAAATGTCGCTTGAAAATCAATTTGTTTACCCCTTCCCCGGGGGGAGTAAATTGATTTTGACTGCGTCGGGCTTGTCCCGATAAATCGGGACTCGGTTCTTCGCTCCCCTTGGGGATGGGGTAAACGAAGAAAATCATTATTTTTAAATTCTTAGCAAGTTTTTCATTAAATCAAAGTTTTTTTTTGATAAAGTGAAAGAAGTAGTAAATTTGATTTTGTTAAACTTCATAACCAAAATAAAAAAATAAATCTATGAAAAAGATTATTCCCCTGGTTGGGATTTGTTTCCTCTTTCTAAACCTGAATGCACAAAAATATGATCAGCTCGCCAAGACTCCGCCAATGGGATGGAACAGCTGGAACAAATTCGGATGCAATGTGAGCGAGACACTTATTATGGGAATGGCCGATGCTATGGTCAGCAGCGGAATGAAGGATGCAGGCTATGAATATATTGTTATTGACGATTGCTGGCAGGTATCACGGGATGAGAACGGCCAGATAATACCTGATAAGGATCGCTTTCCTCACGGAATAAAATACCTTGCAGATTATGTTCACTCAAAAGGACTGAAGTTTGGCATCTATTCCTGTGCGGGAACGCTAACCTGCGCGGGGCGCCCTGCAGGGTGCGGACATGAATACCAGGATGCACTTAGTTATGCGCGTTGGGGCGTTGATTACTTAAAATACGACTGGTGCAACACCGGTACACAGGATCCAAAAGCTTCATACTCTATTATGCGTGATGGTCTTTTTGCAGCTAAAAGACCAATAGTCTTCAGTATTTGTGAATGGGGCTCAAACAAACCCTGGGAATGGGCCGGACAAATTGGTCATCTATGGCGCACTACAGGTGATATTTCCGATACATGGAATAGTATGATAGAGATCTTTTCTCAGCAGAAAGATCTTGCCAGGTATGCCGGACCGGGCCACTGGAATGATCCTGATATGCTGGAGGTTGGCAACGGTGGAATGACAACAGAGGAATACAAGGCACATTTTTCATTATGGTGTATGCTGGCAGCTCCTCTGATAGCCGGAAATGATCTTCAGAATATGACTCCCGACACCAAATCTATTCTTGTCAATAAAGAGATCATTGCTATAGACCAGGATTCGCTTGGCAGACAGGGTGTGTGCTGGAGGGACAACGAAGATTATCAGATTTGGATGAAAGTGCTCGCAAATAATGAAAAAGCAATATGCCTGCTTAACAAAAGTGATGAAAAGAAGAGTGTACTCGTCGACTTTGCACTTCTCGCAAAGGCCAGCACAATGAGATGGGGGCCCCCTTCACAACTTAAACTTGAAAATTTCACTGTAAGGGATTTGTGGGATCATAAAGATCTGGTTCTTAAGGAATCTTCAATGTACATTGATTTGCTCCCGCACTCAGTGAAAGTGTACAGGTTTATTAAGAAATAGTAAATATAAAATAAGTAGAGACACCCAAATTGGGCGTCTCTACCTGTTACTGACAGAAATATTCCTGATCAATCAGTTTGCAAAAGGAACTTCTTTCCCTGTTAATTTTATCCGGCCAGTCAGTACCTGAGTGAACTGGGGATCAAGATAACCTTTGAAACCCGGCTGTTTTCCTCCTACCGAGATGGTGAAGTACCCAGGTTCAATTACCCTTTTAGACTTATTATTAATTATGGAGAACTGACGTGGATCAAGCTTCAGCTCAACGACTTTACTTTCACCCGGATTAAGTGAAACCCTGGTAAACCCTTCAAGCTGACGGATTGGTCTTGGTGTAGATGCTTTTTCTTCCGTCAAATATAACTCAACCACTTCATCACCTGAAACTTTTCCGGTATTTGTCACCTTAACTTTTACTGTAACTTTCTCACCAGCAACAATCTTTTCTGGAATTGATAAATCACTGTATTTAAAGGTTGTATAGCTAAGACCATAACCAAACGGGAATAATGGTTCCTTTGTAAAAAACCTGTAAGTCTTGCCTGTCATGTCGTAATTTTCGAATGCAGGTATCTGGTCAATTGATTCATAGTATGTTACAGGAAGTCTTCCGGCAGGATTATAATCGCCAAACAAGACATCAGCAACAGCATTGCCTCCCTGCTGGCCTCCATATCCGGCAAGCAGGATTGCGGAAGCTTTTTCCTGCGCATTATTAACCGATAAAGCACCTCCATTAGTCAGTATGACAATTACTGGTTTTCCTGTATTTACAACCGCATCAAGAAGCTTTTCCTGGACGGCAGGCAGATTCAGATTTGTTCTGTCGCCACCACTGAAACCCTCAATTTTTATAGGCATCTCTTCCCCTTCGAGTCTCTGAGAAAGACCAAGAACAAGAACAACAGCATCTGCTTCTTTTGCAGCGATTACAGCTTTTTCTGTCATATCAGGGCGCGGAGGGGCCCATAACAGACCAATCGTACCGTTCCCGGTATAATTCTTATAAATAACTTCTATTTTGTACTTTTTGCCTGCCTGAAGCTCTGCCGGAGCTTCAATATGTACGGGCTCATGTTCATTTAAAGAAGAGATTAATTTCTTCCCGTCGAGCCAGAGTTCATATCCTGATGTTCCCCATGTACCCAGTGCATATGTTCCGGAAACAGTCGGTACAAGATAGGTCGTCCATTTTATTCCAAAGTTATGATCCGGAATATCATATCTTGGAGACTGATGTTCCCAGTAGAAATTAATATTGTCATCAACTCTTGAAAAAACCGGCTTTCCGTTCATCTCCCTGTTATTGAAATACTCTCCGAAGGCACCCTGATGTCCGTCTGGTGTCTGAAGATATCTGGAGGGAATGGGAGACAAATTGTGGATACCTTCTGCAAGGTCGCTTCCTTCGGTATAAATTATTCTTGTACCCGGATTTAGCTTATTCTGAATGCCTTTAAGAATAGTTACAGGATCTTTAGGTGTGCCATTATAATTCCCGATCAGGGATTCAAAGTTGTCTGCATTGGGGCCTATTACGGCAACAGTTTTAATATCTTTTGAAAGCGGCAGAATATTTTTATCATTCTTTAGAAGAACAATAGATTTCTGTGCAGCCCAGCGTGCAAGAGTATTATTATAATCCGAGCAATTTACAAAGAATGGAATTTGTGCATAAGGCACCATCTCATCTGGATCAAACATACCAAGTTTGAATCGTGCTGTAAAGATCCTTTTCACAGCTATATTAATATCAGCCTCAGTCAGAAGTCCTTTTTTTACAGCATCAACCAGGTTTTTATAATCAACGCCACATTCCAGGTCTGTCCCTGCTTTTAAGGCATCAGCAGAAGCTTCGGTAGCGTCCTTAGCGAAATGAGAAGCATTGTAAAAGTCTGAAATGGCCCAGCAGTCGGAAACAATATAACCCTTAAAACCCCATTCATTACGAAGAATTCCATACAAGACAGGGTTTGCACAACACGGATAATCGCGGAACATGTTATAAGCGCCCATTACAGAGTATACACCAGCATCTACCACAAGCGTTCTGAATGCCGGCAGGTATGTCTCCCTCAGATCAACTTCACTTACCTTAGCATTAAATGTATGCCGTAAGGGTTCAGGACCTGAATGAACCGCGTAGTGCTTGGCTGTAGCCACAGTTTTGAGATATTTTGGATCATCGCCCTGCATTCCTTTTACAAACTCATAGCCCATCCGTCCTGTAAGGTACGGATCTTCTCCGTATGTTTCATGGCCCCTTCCCCAGCGGGGATCGCGGAATATGTTAATATTTGGCGACCAGAATGTCAATCCCTGGTAGATGCCTGTGTTACCTCTTCTCTGGGCTTCATGATACTTTGCCCTGGCTTCGTCAGATATTGCATTTGCTACATTGAATAAAAGTCCTTCATCCCATGAGTTTGCAATCGTAATTGATTGTGGAAATACAGTCGCATAGCCTGCCCGGGCAACACCATGCAGCGCTTCATTCCACCATGTGTAAGCAGGAATGCCCAGACGGGGAATTGCTGGTGCAGTATAAACCAGTTGATCGACCTTTTCCTGAAGTGTCATTTGTGAGACAAGATCATTGACTCTGTCTTCAAGAGGCAGAGATGGGTTCCGGAAAGGGAACTCGAATTTACTCTGTTGCGAAATTATTGAAATTGAATTTGCAGAGAGAATAAAAACTAGTATAAACAAATATACCTTTTTCATAGTTTTAGTCTAAAGATATTTTACTTGTTTAAATATGTGTTATGCTTTAGGCAACGCCCATGGTTCCCTGTAATTGGGAATAAGGAAATCATTGGCCCCTGCGTCATTCGTAAATTTAGTGCCGTCCCATATCAGTTTTTTCCCTGTACGATAGGCAATGTTGCCAAGAGCTGAGAATTTTGCGATATGTGCACCGATCTCCACACTTGCATTTGTATTTGGATTCCGCTTATTCATGCATTCTATGAAGTTTGTCACATGCTTATTCAATCCTTTTCCTGTTCCGTTTTTAAGTGGAACTGCTTCCATTCGTTTTTGCCCGTTTACCTCTTCGGGGATAACTTCCCATCCTTCACGATCAACTACAAGGGTTCCGTTTTCACCTACAAAACCTAACCCATGGTTACGTCCATAGGCTCCATCATTTATTCCAATTGCATGATCCCACAGAACATTGAATCCGTCGAATTCATAAATTGTCTGTAAACTGTCGGGAGTTTCGCAGGCATCTGCAGGATAACCGTACTTCCCTCCCATAGCCATTACCGACCTGGGAGTGGTGACATTCATACCAAAAAGGGCATAATCGAGAAGATGAACTCCCCAGTCTGTCATTAATCCGCCAGCATAATCCCAGAACCATCTGAATGTAAAATGGAAACGGTTACGATTGAACGGACGTTTGGTAGCCGGTCCCAGCCACATATCGTAATCAACTCCCTGGGGAACAGGCTCATCGGGCCGTACTGGAATAGAAGGGCACCAGCCCTGGTATGAAAATACTCTTATGAGCCTTATTTTGCCCAGCTTGCCTGATTGTATAAAATTAACTGCATCAAGCCAGTGAGGATCGCTCCTTTGCCACTGCCCTACCTGTACAACAGTTTTGTTTCGTTTTGCTGTACTCAGCATCAGATTACATTCTTCAATGGTCCTGCCCAGAGGTTTTTCACAATAAACATCTTTCCCTTCGTCGCATGCAGCAACCATCTGCAAACAATGCCAATGATCGGGAGTTCCGATTATAACGACATTAATATCCTTGTTTTCGATGAGCTTTCGCCAGTCCTTATAAAGATTTGCAGGCTTTTTTCCCCTGATCTTCTCAACATCTGCAGCTCTTCTGTTCAGTACGTTTTCATCGATGTCGCACAATGCAATGCATTCTACCTGCGGATGATCAAGAAAGGCAGTCAGGTCAGCAAAGCCCTGACCATTACATCCGATAACTCCGACATTAATTCTGTCGGATGGAGAACAGCCAACCAATGCACCTGACAAGGTAGGTACCAATCCAAGGGCAGCGCCCGTTAAGGCTGTGTTTCTGATAAAAACTCGTCTTGTCGTCATATTATAATTTCTTAACTCTTATATCTATTTGACTGAGAATCTGTAAATAGTAGTTGATTTGAATGTTTCACCAGGATTCAGAATGGTAGTCGGGAAATCAGGATGATTCGGACTATCAGGATAATGGCCCGATTCGAGACATAAACCGGACCTGAATTTGAATGCTTTTCCTCCATGACCAATCTGCGACCCGGTAAGGAAATTACCTGTGTAAAGCTGCATTCCGGGCTGATCAGTAATCACCTCGAGTATGCGACCGCTTTCAGGTTCATATACAGTAACATTTACCTTTTCTTTTTTATCAAGGATATAGTTATGATCATAGCCGCGACCGAGAATAAGCTGATCATATTTTTCATTTATTCTTTCACCTATGGCATGGGGTGTATTAAAATCAAATGGAGTTCCGGCTACAGGACGGATCTCTCCGGTAGGGATCATGACAGAATCGACAGGAGTGAAAGCTGCTGCTTTAAGCGTCAGCACATGATCAAGAATATCGCCGTTACCTGCTCCGTGAAGATTAAAGTAAGCATGGTTGGTAACATTTACGATTGTTCTCTTGTCGGTTGAACAGGTGTAATCCATTACAATTTCATTATTGTCAGTCCAGGTGTAAGTGATAGATGCATTCACTTTTCCGGGGAACCCTTCTTCCATATCCGGGCTCACATAGGTAAATTTCACAGCGGGAAATTTACTTTCTTTAAGGATTTCAGTGTTCCACACAACACTATGCCAGCCTTGCGGACCTCCATGGAGTGTATTTGGACCATTATTTACCGGTGTATTATAAACGGTGCCGTCAAGAGTAAACTTCCCTCCGGCAATCCTGTTAGCATATCGTCCTACGACGGATCCGAAAGACATATCACCATTGACTGTTTCATCAAAAGTGTCATAACCAAAAGTAACATTGTCCTTCTTTCCATTCTTGTCAGGAACCTCGATCCAGTTAATTTTTGCTCCGTAATTGGTAAGTCTTATGACATTACCTGATTTGTTTGTAAGAGTTAACAGATACACCTCTTTTCCATTGCGTGTGCCAAAAACATCCTTTTTAACCATTTCATTATTTTTTGTTGACTGGTTACAGGAAGCAAACATTACTGGAACCAGAGTTAGTGATAAAAACAGAATTTTTTTCATTATACAATAAGATTAATATCGGCTAAAATTAATAAAGTTTCCTCACAGCTTTACCTGTCATTTAAAATAAAATTGACGCTGCATAAATGTATTTATTATAATATATTCCATTTGTGGTTTAATTTTTTACCTCAAAGGAATATAAAGTGATCAGAAAGGCTCACGATTAAACTCGAAGAGCTGAATCATTTAGTCCTGAACTGCCATACCGGTAAGCCTGATTTATTAAATAATGAGGCTTCTGATCCATTATGCCAGCAATATCTAACTGAAACAGGTTCTTTTACCAGAGGTGAAGAAACAAGCACTTCATTATTAACAATTCTTGCAGCAGCTTTAACAAATCTCCCGTCTTTGCCGGCAATTTCAAACTCATCAAGTTTATTATTTTTAGCGACCAGCCCATCTCCGATATTATCAAATTGCAGTTTTACGGAACTACCGGCAACTGACATCGATTTATATAAAGGCCCGGCACAATTTGATTTTATTCCATAGTCGTTATTTAATGCAAGCATAGCCAGTCTCTCGCCAACCTCTTTCTTAAAGGGCGGGTGAATATTCTTTACAGTGGCAATATCGAGTGTCACAGCCATTCCCGTTTTAGCAAGGTTAAGTGTACTCTCCTGAGCTTCGCGAAGAAATGCAGATTCTGTTGAATCAACTCCGGAATAAATGTACGGAGCAATCTGAACAAAATAGAACGGAAAATCTTTTATCCCCCATGCTTCTCTCCAGTTCCGGATCATCGCCGGAAAAATTCTGGCATACTGGTCCGCTCTTCCGACATTAGCCTCGCCCTGATACCAGATTGCTCCTTTTATCTGATAAGGTAATACAGGACTTACCATTCCATTATACAAAACTGAGGGTGTCCCGGGGCCAAGATTCAGAGGCCGTTTTTTTGTCTGAAATTCATTTTTTGAAAAGTCGTAAACATAGAACTTGTTCCCTTTCAATTCAGCTACAGGTTGATATTTCCAGTCACCTTTAAGCGGAATAGATACTCTCACATCATTTTTCATTGAAAGTTTCATCTTTTCAGGAGCCCCATATATTCCTCCGCCACCCTGGGTATCAAGAACACGGACTGAAATAATGTTGGATCCGGACTTAACAAGCGTAGCTGGAATTTCATAATTCCTGTCAACCTGCCATAGCCCTGAATTTTCAGTGGCTCCAACGAGTTTTCCATTGAAAAATGTCCGATCCATATCATCTATAGGTCCAAGAGAAAGCAGAAGATCTTTTCCATTCATCTCCTTTGGAATATCAATTGTTTTCCGGAACCATATGGCCCCGTCAAATTCCCCTATAACTGACTCAAACTGACCAGGAAGAGCCATTGCAGGCCAATCCTTATCAACAAAGTCAGGCAATGAAACATTTTCATCATCAAAACTAAGATCTTTCCACTGGTCTGTTCCGGAAGGCTTAAGCTCAATCTGCTTATGTGCATTGAGCCACGACTCATATTCAGTCTGGAGAGGAGCTGACTCCTTAATAGCCTTAATATTTGATACGAATTCGCCTGCCTTTTCAAGCGTCTCCGCAGATGTCCATGATTCAGAAGGTGTTCCTCCCCATGCTGACTCAATTAATCCTATCGGAATATGAAGCTCCTCATGCAACTTTCTACCGAAAAAATATGCAGTTGCACTGAATTGCTGAACTGTGGCAGGAGAACTTACCTCCCAGGTTCCATTACATTCATCAAGAGGCACTCCGGATATTTTTTTCTGTACATTAAAAATGCGGATATCCGGAATTGAGGCAGATGCAATGGTTCCAGCTGAATGCATAATTGTGTCCGCCGGCGGCCACCCGGCAACAGGCATTTCCATATTCGACTGACCCGAGCAGAACCAAACCTCCCCGATAAGAACATTTTTAACAATTATTGTGGTATCATTGCCTGAAACAGTTATGGTATAAGGTCCACCGGCTTCAGGTGTGGCAAGCGCTACGGACCATTTACCATCCTTTCCTGCAACAGCCTGTCCGCTTGAGTTCCAGCTTGCCGATACATTTATTTTATGCCCGGGGTTTGCCTTGCCCCATATCTTTGCATTCGTTTTCTGCTGCAACAACATGTTGTCACTAACCAGTGACGGCAATTTTAAATCCGATCTGGACTGACAGCTGACAAGAGTCAGAAACAAGGTTAAAAACAATGCGGTTAATTTCATTTTGGCAGGTTTTAATTATGACTGAAAAAAAAGTCTATTCAAAATCAATGATTATACAAAGCTTCAAGGGCACCTGCAAGATACGCGGCAGGAGCATTCCAGTTTATTGCAATCTCGTTCGAGGCATATGAACATACTGCATCGGTATATGACTCATCAGGAATCCGCGATGGATAAGTCTTGCATCCATCCTGCTGACCAGGATTCGGCCCTCCTACTATCAGACCTGGAACCGGATCTGCAACACTATCGGCTTCTGATAATCGGTGATGTGGAAACATAGGTGTTTTGTGTCCGTATCCCGTCACAAATGAATAGCCTGTTGCATTACGGCCCAACACGTAATCAAGATTTGTCAGGGCACAGTCCAGAAATTTTCTCTCCTTCGAAAGCCTGTATGCCTGAATAAGTAGGATCCCCTGATTCGTGGCTACTGAATTGCTTCCCCAGATAAAATCTCCTGCAGACTTACCCATAACTGTCATGTAAGCACGGTCCGAAACATCTTCTGTCAATTTTTCCGCAGTTCTTATAATCCGTTCTTTAAGAACCGGAAAATCCTTTTTTGCAGAACCTGACAGCTTCTTTTCAAACCTGGCCAGCGTATAATATCCAAGAAGCCTTACATTGTCCCACGATGGCAATGGCATAAGAGTATCCGGAAACATCGGATATGATTTATAATAATTTTCCTTTCCTGTAGTCACATATAATTCTGAAGCAGCCCATATAAACTCATCGCTGAAATCAGAATCACCATAACCACCTGTATTTATGACCGGTTTAAACTCCTTATTCATAAGATTCTGATCATAAGCCAGTTTTGGGTTTTTCGCAGCCCAATCCCAGGCTTTTTCAGCAGATTTCATGCAGGAATCAGACAATCCGGGATATACTTTATTGAATTTTGGGAATATGCGTGCAGCCTGAGCCATGACTGCAGCAAAGTCGAGGGTAGCTGCAGTTCCTTTCGGAACAACATACCTCGGAGTTACTGCTGCAGACGGCATTATGAAACCGTCAAAATTTGCATTGGTGACTTTATTGTAAACTCCGCCATCATATGGGTCCTGCATTGTAAGCATCCATCTAAGGTTCCAGACAATCTCATTAAGCAGATCAGGAGCTCCATTACCGCTTTCCGGAATATTAATTCTCAGGGTATCAAAGAATGCCGGAAAATCTTCGTATAAAGAAAGTAAAGTACCCATTGTTATTCCGCTGTTCACAATATATTTATTGTAATCTCCGGCATCGTACCATCCGCGGGGGCTGGAGATTATTGTTCCGGCCGGACGGGTTTTTGACGCGGCTGCAGGATGGACAATAACCTGATTATCAGGGTGCCCCTCTGCCCTGCTCCACTTACCTGCATACTCAGGCGTAAGAGCTGTTGACATTCTCTGAAAATAAAAACCTTTTATCAGACCTCTTGCCAGGTTGGTGAAAACCTTTGGTTTAATCTCGAATGTATAGGAATCTCCTGTTCCCGGCAATTCAAGTTCGTACAAACCCGTGCCAGTAACAGGTGAGAAATCAGCAATCCGCGTAAATTTGCCAGATATTACCGATTTGCGGGGAGCGCTCAGGGTCGATTTGAATACAATTGCTCCCGAGGTTACGGACTTTACCACGAAATCACCCGAAATATTTTCCGTAATAACGGCAACCTTATGAGCATCAGGATAAAATCCGATCTGGTTAAGCCTGATATAGGAGACTGCATCCTGAGCCATCATAGCTCCGGATGACCAGGTGGTTATTAAAAGTAATAAAACCAGGTTTTTCATAATTAGTCTGAATTACAATAATTTCAATGTATATGTAAATGTCGTTGGGGCCGCATAAACAATATATTGAGGAAGTGGTCTCGGACCACAACTAGCTGTTCCCACTCCAAGGGTTAGATGATTTATGCAAAATACGGTGGCGCTGCTTTGCGGCAAATCGATACGGTATTCAACCTTATCCATCTCCTCATCGCTGTATGGCAACATTGAGACCTGCATAAGAGTGCTGTCGGATTGAGCCATAAGTCCATTACCAGATTCGGATGTAACCTTTGCCCAACGAACATCTTCATGATTTCCGCAGTCCATCGGTTTTTCGTACGGAGTGAGCTGATCCTTGACAGTGCTTTTATATATTCCTACATCAAATCCTCGTTTACGGTCTGCATAATTTTCCATAGGGCCACGGCCGAAATATGATGCCTGGTCAAACTGTTTATTCAGGAACATTCTTACTCCGATCCGGGCAACAACAAGTTTGGAATCGCTCGAATTAAAAGTATTTTCAGATTTTATTGTACCATCTCCTGAAACAGAATAAATAGCTTTATGATTGACAGTGAAATTACTTTTACCTTCACCAAGGAGTGTAACAGTTATTTTAACCAAAGAAGGTGAAACCTGTTCAACATTTACCGACTGTGGTGTCCATTTCAGTTCCCTCAGGCCCGATGATACCCAACCTCTGTCAGCCCACATATCATCATTGCGATGAGGTGCGCGCCACAAGTGCAACCTGGGTCCGCCATCTTTATTCAGCATATTCACTCCGTTTTTTTCAAGGCTTGAAAAAGTACCTGCTGCTTTATCAAACACTACGGTGAAACCTGAACCCTTAACGGTGATTTCTTTATCATTCTGGGATAAATTCACCGGATCAACAGCTGTATTTGGTTTAGGAACAATAGTCTCTACCGGCAGTATCAACTGTTCTGAAGCCATTTCGAACCCTTTCTTTGCCCATATCTGATCACTGGCCAGAGAGAAAGAAATCCGGAGGAAATACTCCGCACCATCTTTTTTTGAAATTTTATAAGGAATTGTTAGCTGTGCTTCTTTTCCGGGGGTAATTTCAGGAAGAATTATATCTCCATGTGAAACTTCAACGCCATTTTCAGACAATGTCCAGAGAGCTGTAAATCCTTTTAGATCAATAAACTGATATTTGTTTTTAATAACAATCTGACCTTTAGTAAGGTCGCCGGCTGATACTTTTATCCATTCATAAACATGTTTCATCTCCAGATAATGCGGTTTCAGGGAACGATCAGACGCAACAACTCCTTTATGAATAAAATAATGGTCATTCGGAAATTCACCAAATCCTCCGCCGAATGCTATAATAGGATGATTCGGATCTCGACGGTTATAAATTCCCTGATCCTGCCATTCCCAGATTGCTCCACCAAGAAGTTCAGGATATTTATCAAAGAGATCGTTATATTCACCGATGGCTCCCATGGAATTGAACATTGCATGTGCATATTCGCATAAGAAGTAAGGCTTTTTGAAAGCGGTATCATTGGCAATCCGTTCAATATCTTTTGGTTGTGCATACATCTGGCTCTCGATATCAGCCGGGTTTGCCTTGCCAATACCAAATCCTTCGTAATGAACGGGCCGTGTCGCATCGATGCCTTTTATTGAAGCCATAGCTGCCCGGAAGTTGGATCCACCTTTTCCGTTCTCGTTTCCCAGCGACCAGATAATAACTGAAGGATGATTTTTAAAACTTTCAACATTTGCCACGTTTCTGTCAATAATTGCTGCTTTCATTGTCGGTTCTTCATCAAACCTGCCCATATAGCCATGGCATTCAACATTTGCCTCTGCAACCAGAAATATTCCATATTCGTCGCATAATTCGTACCAGCGCGGATCATCTGAATAATGACATGTGCGGACAAGGTTGCAGTTACCCTGTTTGATCAGCTCAAGGTCGCGGATCATTTGCGCCTCCGTAACCGCATGTCCGACATCAGGCCAGTTTTCGTGCCGGTTAACCCCTTTCAGCTTGACGGGAGTACCATTGACAAGAAAAAGTCTTCCTTTAATTTCGACTTTTCTGAAGCCTGTCCTTGATGAAAGTGTTTCAACAGTGTTTTTTCCATCTGTCAATGTAAGAACAGTTGTATAAAGACTTTGGAGTCTCTGCTGTCCATTTTTCAGGATTCTCAACCTTGCAGGTCAGAGTGACCACGGCTTCTTCGCCAGGTTGCAAATCAGGAATATCACCATGAGCCTGGTCGGTTTTCATTACATTTTTGCCATCATATAAAACAGCTGAAATTTTTGTTCCTTTTAAAACCTTATTTCCATAGTTCTTTATTTTTGCAGAAATTTCCTCTGTTGCGTTTCGATATTGGGCATCAAGATCGGTTTTAATAAAGAAATCGCGTATGTGCTCCTTAGGAGCGCCCCATACTGTCACATTGCGAAAAATACCACTCAGTCGCCACATATCCTGATCTTCAAGCCAGGTACCTGAAGTAAACCTATATACCTCAACAGCGACCATATTTTTCCCCGGTTTCACATATTTGGTAATATCAAATTCGGCAGCATTGCGGCTGTTCACACTATATCCCACTTTCACTCCATTGACCCATAAAAAGAACCCTGCATCAACACCATCGAATGTCAGGAATACCTGTCGCCCACTCCATTCTGCAGGAATTTCAAAATCACGCCGGTAACTTCCTACGGGGTTGCGTTCTTCATAAGCTGTAAAATTTTTTGGAGGTGTGCTCATGACATGAGGAAAGTCTTTTTTTATTATATAGCCATTATTCCTGTAATATGGTGTACCATATCCAAGGATCTGCCAGTTAGACGGAACCGGGATCTCTTTCCAGGAAGAGACGTTGAATTCCGGCTTATAAAAATCGACAGGTCGGGCCTGTGGCCATGATACCCAGTTAAATTTCCACATTCCGTTCAGGCTCCTGCAAAAAGAGGACGCATGCCTGTTTGCAATAAGAGCCTCGTTAAGGTTTGCATAAGGCATAAGAGATGCATGGGCCGGTTCTTTATTGATCCCAAGAATTTCAGGATTTTCAATTTCAGGAGGCACTGCTGCTCCTCCCAAAGAGTCTTTAGGCGACAGGTTCTGACAATTGCCTGTCAAACCTGCAAGAAAAAGAGCTATGAAACTCAATAATAATTTTGACCTGGTTTTCATTTTACTATTTTTAGGTAAGTATAATAATGGAAAAAATAAATTATATATCATTTTGCTTTTCAATTATTTCCAGACACATTCTGGAATCATGATAAGGGCATTTCCAGAATCCAGCTTTATCCTCTTTAAGATTTGGCTTCATGTTTTTATCAACACTCCAGAACCATTCACCATTCTGTCTGTCGACCAGGTTAGAGGAGATAAATTTCCATGCTGCAAGGCTAAGTTCGAGGTACTCTTTCTGACCTGATAGGGTATAAGCATTCAGAAAACCAAGAACTGATTCAGCCTGTACCCACCAGTGTCTGTCTGAATCGATATGGCCGGAATTGAAGAAATACTCATAAATCATGCTACCATCAGTCATTACACCCTTTTTGGAAGCATCTGCGATCATCAGACATATCCTTTTCACTTTTCCGATGACATCTTTATCGCCAAGAACCACGGCGGCTTCGTAAATAAGCCACGATGATTCAATATTATGTCCATAAGAAACAAGGTCAGTTTTATCGTTCCATTCTTCATCGAAGAACATATTAAGATTAAAAGTCCGGTTATTTACAATCTTATCAGTAAATACATCGATAAGTCTGTACAACTGCTTCTTCAACAGGTCATCTTTCCATACCCTGAAGAGGTTTGTATAAGCTTCCAGGACATGAAGATGAGTATTCATTGTCTTTTTTTCATTGGCATCTTTTGCGCTAAGACGAAGATCGTCAGCGACACTCCATTCCCTTGAGAATGCCTCAAAATATCCGTCAAGATTGATATCATAACTGTATTTTTCTATGAGCTTGAACAGTTCAATGGCTTTTTCGAAGCATGTTTTATCATTTGTGATCCTGTAATATTCAGTCAGCCCGTATATTGCAAAAGCCTGGGCATATATCTGTTTTTTACCGTTTTTCACCTCTCCTTTATGGTCAAGAAGCCAGAAAACACCGCCATACTCTTTATCAAAAAAATGAGCAAGGAGATAATCCTTTGCTCTTTCAGCCGCTTTCAGATAACCGGGATTTTTCAGAACCCTGAAGGCAGATGAAAAGGTCCATAGAATCCTGGCATTCAGAACGCATCCTTTATCAGCATCATTGAAAACATGGCCCAAACCATCTATACGTCCATAGAATCCCCCATCCCTGTCATCAATCATTTTTGTCATCCAGAATGGCAGAATATTATTTACCAGTTCGGATTGAACTTCTGTCTTAAGTGTTTTCAGCTTGTTTGCTGACATTTATTTTATATTTATTTTTTAACTGCTCACTATTCTTTTTTGCCTGAATCTCTTCTGACAGCAAGTTCTGCACTTATTGTCAGCATTTTCTTCTCGCTAAGAGGATAGATAAACATAAAGAATGCGCCCAATAAAGTGCCTATTGCCGGGAAAAAGCTAAGCATCATTTTTATACCTGTCTGAGCTTCTGCAGTTTGCACAACATTTGCCTTGAAACCATAATATCCTAACAACCAGCCGGCCAGGGCGCCTCCCAATGTCCAGCCGAATTTTTGTGACATTGATGATGCAGAGAAGACCAGGCCCGTAGCTCGTCGACCTGTTTTCCATTCGGAATAGTCTGCCGCATCAGCATACATTGACCAAACAAGTGGAAAGATAATCCCTGCACTCATACTGATTAAAAACTGAAAAACGAATATGAGGGTTATGCTGTTACGGTCGAGCCAGTAAAAACCAATACTGAAGACAGCGGCAAACAACATTGCATATAAGAAAGTATATTTCTTCCCAATCCGGTCCGATACAGGTTTGGCAAGAATTACCCCGACTATATTTGCCGCCTGTCCGAGTACAAAATAGAGGCTGCTAAGCGTGATGGTAAGCTTGAAAGCATTTATAGTAAATGCACTTTGTCCCTGAATATAATATTTAAAATAATAGATAGCAGCTCCGTCACGTATTGAGTTAAAGAATATTGCTGCGATACCTGCGCCCAGGAGAATAAACCAGGGAGAATTATGCAGGAGGTCGTTGAGATCTTTTTTGAGTGAAGTTTTTATTGTTACCGGTTTTATACGTTCGCGTGTCCATGAAAAGGTGAACATGAAAAAAGTAATTGCAATAATAGCAAAAACCACCGCAGCGAGCTGCCAGCCAAGCTGAAGATTAACACCTCCTTTTCCCATTTTACTGAAGATATCTACCAGCGGTTCGGCGAGCGCTAGCACCAGCAGGCTTCCTCCAAAAGCAAAAATAAACCTGAAAGTAGCCAGACTTGTTCTCTCCTTTCCGTCTGCAGTCATGACTCCCATTAAAGATGCGTAGGGTACATTTATCATGGAATATACCATCATCATCAGTGAATAGGTAATGAAAGCATATATCACCTTACCTGACTGTGAAAATGCTGGTGTGGTGAATGTTAGAACACCAATAATTCCAAAAGGTACCGCAACCCAGAGCAGGTATGGTCTGAACTTCCCCCATCTTGTCTCGGTACGGTCGCCAAGTATCCCCACAAACGGATCAAAAGCTGCATCCCATATTCTTGTCACCAGAAACATTGTTCCGACAAGAGTTGCAGAAATTCCGAAAACATCAGTATAAAAAAACATCAGATACATGGAGAAGAGTTTCCAGAACATGGAACTTGCGGCATCACCGAATCCATATCCTATTTTTTCTTTCAGTTTCAGTTTTTGTAAGATCATAGGGATAGCAATAAAGTGCGTTTAAAAATTCATAATTATTTACTATTCATTTTAAGGTTTCTGTCTATCAGTTTTTTAAGAGTTTCAACAGAAGCAGCTGACCGTAATCCATCCGGAGCTGTATTAAGACAATAATCGACCAGTTTATCGATTGTCGATACGGCAACATGCATCCTTGTATCTGAAGAGGCATAATAAATAAAAACTGATCCGTCTTCATCGATAATCCATCCGTTTGTAAATAAAACATTCGAAACATCACCCACACGTTCTTCACCTTCAGGAGCCATAAAAAATCCGGCAGGTTCTGCTATCAGCTTTGAAGGATCCTTTAAATCAGTCATATACAGATAAAGTACATATCTCAAACCGGCGGCACATCCTCTTACACCATGAGCCAGATGCAGCCATCCTTTATCTGTTTTTACCGGATGGGGACCCTCTCCGTTTTTCTGCTCTTTAATTGTATGATAATATCGGAAATTAATGATTTTTTCCTCTTTAATTTCAGCATGTGAAATATCATCTATTAGGGCCCAGCCTATTCCTCCTCCCGATCCGGCATCAATGAAACCGTCCTGCGGTCGGGTATAAAGAGCATATTTGCCTTTTACAAATTCAGGATGAAGAACAACATTTCGTTGCTGACTTTTTGTCTCCAGATCAGGAAGTCTTTTCCACGTCTTCAGATCATGCGTTCTGGCAATTCCGGCAGCAGCCACTGCGGAAGAAAGATCCCCTGCCGGAGCTGAGGGATCCTTTCTCTCAGAACAAAAGATCCCATAAATCCATCCGTCCTCATGCCTCGTAAGGCGCATATCGTAAACATTTGTATCAGGATTTTCTGTTTCCGGCATGGTAACAGGATAATCCCAGAACCGGAAATTATCTATTCCGTTCGGGCTTTCAGCTATTGCAAAAAAAGATTTCCTGTCATTTCCTTCAACACGTACAGCAAGTATGTATTTCCCTTCAAATTTCAGTGCACCTGCATTGAAAGCCGCATGTATGCCAAATCGTTCCATCAGATGCGGATTGGTTTCAGGGTTCAGATCATATTTCCAGAATAGAGGAGCATGATCTCCTGTCAGAACAGGAAATTTATATCTGAGAAAAATTCCGTTGCCAGGTTCAATTTTTTCATTTTTACGGGTTATTAATTTTGTATGATTCTCCAAAAGGACAGACAATCTTGAATTGAAATCAGTCTTCATAATATATTCGATTTAATAATAGTTCTTGATTCATTTAAATATTTATTAAAAACTCAGCTTCTATTTCAACAAGGAGGTTCTCGCGGCAGATATCAGATTGTATATAGATAGCAGGGACTTCAGGAAATCGTGCCTTGCAGATATATTTTACTTTTGTAAAATCTTCCTGATTTTTCACGTAAACTCTCAATAGAATGTATTTCCCCCATTCTATGAATCCGGAGGAGATCAGGTTACCAATTCTCCTCTGATCAGTCAGTTTATTAATGTTTTCAATAGTTATACCTGTTTGTTCTTCAATATCATCAATCCCTATGGTCTCCTGTCCGATAATAGAGGCTGTCCCTGAAACAAATATTGTCGATTTCCGATCGCCTGATATGAGAAGCGCACGCTCAAACTGTGGCGGATGTTTTAGTGGATTTCTCTTTCCGATGACACCTTTCAGGACTTCCTGCCCATATTCATATGCATTGACCTGGTCAGGATTTTCAATTGGTTTGATTGTAACCGGTTCTTTTGTCTTAAGAGCGCAAAAGTCAAGACTGACTCCATCCAGTTTCATTCCAATTCCGGTAGCTGCAGGATACCCGTGAATTTTACGATATTTTTGATATACTTCACTCCTTACTTCATTAAATGCCTGGTAATTCTGAAAACCTTTTTTAATCTGAAGGATATTCCCAATATAATTCCATTGGCGCACCAGATGATCAAATGACATATCTTCAGCATCAAGTATTGCTTTCATCTGATCGAAGGCTGCTCCGGCTGCACTTCCTGAATCCAGATAAAAAAGACCGAAGCCCATTCCGCCTGCCCATACTTCTTTGCCAAAATCTGAATTGCATATTACATAGGGTATTGAATTCCAAACCTTTGTTGTGACATCTGCCGAACCAACACGAGCATATCCTGCTTCAACTACAATTTTCCATGGTTTTTCGGGAGGATGAACTGTAATATTAAAGGTCGGACAATTATTACCAAAGGCGTTTTGAATAGATTTGCCGATTTCCTTTCTTGTTTTTATATATGTTTCGTTGTCAGGCTGATCTGTAAACACGTTAAGCTTAATAAGCCTGAAGCATGATTCCTGAGAGTAAATAATTTGTTTCAGGCATTGTCTCCATTCATCACTAAAATCTCCCCTGACTTCGGGCACAAAAACTGAGTATTTTTCAATCATAAAAAATGATCTTTTAAAGCAAATTTATTGATGTTTTTACCAAATATGTTAAAGTAGAGACAGGTCTGAGACCCGTTTCTACAATTTCATTTCATTTTATATATACCAGGTTCAGGTGACACATCAGCCGGTATAGGGTTTCCGTAAAAGTCTTTGTCGGGCTGAACAAGTCCAAAGATAGATTTAAAATCCAATCCTTTATTTTTAAGCGGTGAATCTGGTTCCAGGTTATAGCCATAAAGTTTTTCAAGTCGATATGGATCCGTGATGTCAGTTATCAGCGGACCCTTTAGTTCAGGATCTTGCTGTATTCCTTCAAATTGACCGTTAATCATTTCCTGACCGGTCTCTTTTGCCCATTCAGACATACTTGAAAATCCCATGAATTTAGGTGAACCTTCAATATTCCACCAGTCATTCCCAAGAAATTTACTGTCTTTGATATTTCCGCTGATAGGGTAATCCGCACCCAGAAAAATATTATTGCAGAATACAAAGTTTTTATGAGCTGATGAAGCTTCAAAACTGATTAAAGGCACACGGGAATTGTACACAACGTTATTATAAATCATACAATCAGTCAGTTGATTGCTATCATTTGATCCGTTCCAGATAAAAATACTTCCGGCGCCTTCTGTAGTTTGTCCATCATTTATACTGACGCAATAACGGACTATATTATGCGACCAGGCAGATGCACCCGAATATTGAAACAATCCGTAGCCGGAGCCCTGGTTTTCATAGGAAAGACAATATTGAATCAGTGAATTCGTAACTCCTCCGTCAAGATCGAATCCTCCGCCATCTTTTGCATTTTTTGAAGTTTTGTTACGATAGCTGATACAATATTCTATTATAATATGATCGCTTTCCCATGTCCAGATTCCGACTGGTCCGTTTCCCTGCCTGGGCATATCCCATCCATTTCCGGTAGCGCTGCAATGATCAATTGTTACACTATCGGAGACGCCGACAAGGATACCATTGCCACTGTGATTATCGAGATTTGTAGGATCTCCCGGATTGTTTTCAGCTCTGCAATTCCTGATAATCATGTTATGTGATTGATTTCTAGCCGAGCCCATGATATTAATGCCACAAAAACCATTTTCTGAAGCAATGACTTTTTCAATTTCAGATTCATAGCAGTCATAAAGATCGATTCCTGATTTCTGAAATCCTGTTGCAGTTATATTCTCTATCTTACAGTTCATTGAATGCGAAATTGACAAGCCATTGGTCCTGTTGCCATTTTTTCTACCGTTTCCTTTTAGTTCCAGATCTGTAATCCAAATATTCTGACAGTTTTCGATCTTTATTGCTTCAGCATTACCACCATTGATAACTGCCTTGCCATCGCCCCAGGAACTGATTTTAACCGGATCCGGATTATTACCATTGAAACCCTTCAAAACTAAAGTCCCGTCATAAACCTGCCCTCCTGCCAGAAAGATGTTTTCGACCTTCTTCTGAAGCCTGAGATTAAGCTCAATAATTGATTTTAAAGGTTTCTTCTGAGTTCCCGGGTTCCTGTCATCTCCACTTTGGGTGCTGACATAATAAGCATTTTCAGACTGAGGATTGACTGCAATATTTAAATTCTTATCAGTTCTGTTTGAATTACAGCAATTTATTAATGTCAATAATAATATGAGAAAAAATGTCATTGATCTTTGCATGTGCTGGGGATAATTAAAATCTATGAATTATAGAAACAATTATTAAAATATTTTATATTTCCTGTAGAGACAGGTCTGAGACCTGTCTCTACTACTGAATTTACGGAATTATTGCAGAAAACCAGACCTTCATCTGTCCCGGGCCACGATTATTCCACAAAGCGTAAGGAATTAAATTAACAGGTTCTCCGACAGATGTAGATACAGGTGTAGAGACAGGTCTGAGACCTGTCTCTGACTTACCATCACGAGTCTTCTTTATGTAAATGCCTGTTGTTTTAATAACTTGAGTCCCCTCAAGAAGCGAAGGATCAAATTCTGTTGTGACAGATGCATTTTTCTTTATTGACAAATCCAATACACTTCCGGCATTATCTGGCCATTCTGCACAAAAAATGACAGGGCCCCTCTGAAATGCTATTTTATCCTTGTCTTCCAGTACTTTTTCATCAGCTACAACTTTACGGACAGGCATTGGGAAATTAATTTCGACTTTGTCTCCTTTTTCCCATTTCCTTGATAATAAAGCATATCCATCAACAATATTGATCTCCAGGTCTTTACCATTTACCATCAGTTTCACTGATTCAGAATCCTTGTCGGCAAATTTATATAAACCGCCAGGCAATGCCTCATTTTGGGCCCACCCGGGGATCCTGATCTTAAGGATGAATTTATCAGTTTTTTCCGGATTAACTGTAATTTCAACCTTACCATCCCATGGGAAATTTGCTTTTTGGGAAATATTGATCTTTCTTTTCCCAACAGAGATACTGGCATCATTTGAAATGAACAGATTGACATAAAGCTCTCTATCGGTCACAGCGTAAATATAACCTGGAATTGCAGGTACAAACCTTGCCACATTTGAAGGGCAGCAGGCACATCCAAACCAGGCCTGGCGTTTATTTTTCCCTTCAGATTCAAGAGGGTTAGGATAAAAAAACCTGTCGGCTGACAATGAAACTCCCGATAGCATGGAATTATAGAGTGTTTTTTCCAGGACATCTATGTATTTCGCCTGTCCATGTAACAGAAAAAGCCTGTGATTGAAGAAGATATCTCCGATAGAAGCGCATGTTTCACAATAAGCCGACATATTAGGCAAAACAAATGGCCCGGCAAAACCTTCATTTCCCCCTGAAGCGCCAATTCCGCCTGTCAAATACATTTTCGAGTAAACCAGGTCAACCCATATTTTTGTAATGGCATTAAGATAGGCAGCGTCATTTTCAATTGCTGCTATATCTGCCATACCGGAGTACATATAAGTGGCTCTGACAGAATGACCCACAGCTTCCGTCTGATCAACAGGTTTCAGGTTAGCCTGATTGTACTGCTCGCCACGAGGGCCACGGATATCTAGAAAAAACCGAGCAAGATCGAGGTATTTTTTTTCACCTGTGACGCGGTAAAGCTTTACAAGTCCCATCTCAATAACCTGATGGCCCGGGTATACTTTGATCCTGTCATATCCAAAATCCTTATTGACCAGAGCAGCTGATTTTAAAGCAATATCAAGCAGGGTTCTTTTTCCTGTAGCCTGGTAGTGAGCAACTGCAGCTTCGTAAAGATGACCAAGGTTGTATAGTTCATGACTGAGGACAGAATCCATTTCCCACCTGTTTTTGCCCGCCCATTCATGAAGTCCGGCTCCACCATGTTTCTCTGCAATTGTCCTGTTGGTATACAGGTAGCCATCGGGTTCCTGCGCAAGGGCTATTTTGTGAATTAGACTATCGAGATATGATTCAAGTTTCGGATCAGGAAAAGTCTGGAGGGAATAGCTGGCACCTTCGATTATCTTATAGACATCAGAGTCGTCAAAGGGATATATTGTTTGAAATTTACCGGTGTCAGTACCTGCCGCAATTTCAAAATTCTTCACCCTTCCGGTTGATTCACAGTAACCGAATGCAATTGGTATTGTAACAGCTGCATTTCTCTTTATACGGGGGGCCCAGAAATTATCAGTTAGTTTAACTGAAGTGAATGGTACCGGTTGGATAGGATAATCTGCTTTGTTTGAGGACTTTTTAGTGCAGGAGATAAGAAAAAACGAAGAACCAGCAATAATTAAAATACCTATAATTAACTTATTCATAATTACTTGATTTCTTTTCTTCATTATAATGCGAATGTCAAATACTAAGGGATAGTCAACTGACTTAGTTTATTTCATTACCCCCTTTCTTATTTCCCCCAAGGGGGAAAAGATTGTATTTACTCCTTCCCCCGTGGGGGAAGGATGGGAAGGGGGTTAAAAATATTAAATATGCAATTATTTTATCAGTTCCAAAACAACAACTGATTTTGAGGGCATTGTGATACTCAGAATTCCATCTTTCATAGTAAACCCGTTGAAAGCAACCGGTTTTACTATATCGGGATTCTCAAAACTGTTATAGGAATTCATCTGAGTTGCTGTAAGCACCTCACCTGTAATTTTTTTAAATGAATCACCTATTACAGGGCAGGTTATAGTAATCGGTTTGTCGGGATTAAGATTTGCAAGCGAGATATGTACCTTCCCGTCTTTATCAACAGATGCGGAAGCAGAAATTGCAGGGATCTTCTTATTTCCATAAACATAATCCTCGCATCTGAGGTCAATATTCAGAAGCGTTGCCTCCTGATGCACCCTGAACATTCTGAATACCCAGTAAGTCGGTGTCAGAACCATTTTATCATCTTTTGTAAGGATAACCGATTGAAGAACATTTACCATCTGGGCAAGGTTTGCAGCCTTAACCCTGTCGGCGTGCTGATTAAAAATGTTCAGGTGAATAGCTGCGGTTACTGCATCACGCATTGAATTCTGCTGGTACAGAAAACCGGGGTTGGTTCCGGGTTCAACATTGTACCAGTTTCCCCATTCATCCACAACAAGTCCTTTTGTTTTCTCAGGATCGTAACGATCCATTATTGCTGAATGTCCTTTAATAATATTGTCCATCTGAAGATTTAGCCGCATGGTTTCAAACCATTCTCTCTCATCGAATTTAGTTGCCGATCCCTTAAAACCCCACCCATCGACCACAGAATAATAATGGATCGATAAACCCTGGAACATCTCTCGGGTACCGGCATCCTTCATTAATGTCTCAGTCCATCCGAAATTATAATCTGAGGGACCGCATGCAACTCTATAAAGTTGGTTACCTGAATAGTTGCCCAGGAATGTGGAATACTGCTTCATGGTGTTAGAATAGAACTCGGCTGTCATGTTTCCGCCACAACCCCAGTTTTCGTTTCCGATTGCAAAATATTTTACCTTCCATGGTTTGTCCTGACCATTTTCTTTACGAAGACTTGTCATGGGGCTCACTGCTCCAGAGGTAAGATATTCAATCCAGTCTGCCATCTCTTTTACTGAACCTGAGCCAACATTTCCGTTTATATAAGCATCACATCCCAAAAGCTCAGTGAGTTTCATAAATTCATGAGTCCCGAAAGAATTGTCCTCGGTGACTCCGCCCCAGTTCGTATTTATTATAGAAGCTCTTCTTTCTTTGGGGCCTATACCGTCTTTCCAGTGATAAGTGTCTGCAAAACAGCCGCCTGGCCAACGAAGATTTGGCACTTTAATCTCCCTTAGTGCAAACAATACATCATTTCTGATACCATATGTATTCGGTATTTTAGAATCTGTACCCACCCACAGGCCTCCATAAATGCAATTACCAAGGTGCTCTGAAAAATGTCCGTAAATATCCTTACTGATAACCGGTCCGGAATGATTTGTAACTATTATCAGCTGGTTAACTGCTGACTGGTCTTCTTTCTGGCCATTTGTTTGAGTCCACGTCAGAAGGAATAAAATTTTTATAACAATAATAGATTTTTTCATTGGAATTGTTTTTTTAGATTAATTCATTCTTTTACTTCGTGTTACTTTGTGTCTTAGCGCCTTTGTAGCATTCCTTTTTTTGCCACCAAGGCACTAAGGCACAAAGGTTCATTAAGTAGACTTAATCAATTAGATTTTTCTCAATAAATGAACCAAGTTCCTTATACTTTCTAAAGAGAGTTTCATATCTCTTAGCTCTGAGAGGATCGGGTTGGTACTCTTTTTCAAAACCGTTGCCCATCGCTTTCTGTGCAGAGGGAATGTCTTTATAAACCCCTGCAACTACAGCTGCTGCCATAGCAGAACCGAGGGCACAGGTCTGGTCTGAAACAGCAACTTTAATGGGCATATTAAGAACATCTGCAACAATCTGCATTACAAAGGGATTCTTTTTAGCAACACCTCCTATCGCTATTACTCCGTCAATCCGGATACCTTCTGATATAAATCTTTCATTAATCATTTTGGATCCGAATGCAGTTGCTTCGACAAGCGCTTTAAAAATCCTTGGTGCGTCAGAACCCAGCGACAAGCCTGTTATGGCACCTTTGAGAGCCTGATTGGCATCGGGGGTTCTCCGGCCATTCATCCAGTCAAGAGCGATTATTGATGTTTCCTCGACAGTAAGAGATCCTGCCTGCCGGCTTAACTCAGCAATTAATTTATCAGCAGTTTCTTCCTGAATTTTTTTCTTTGAGCTTTCATCCAGCCAATCCAGACCAGCTATTATGTTTACAACTGGCCACATTAATAATTTCCCAAACCAGGCATAAATATCGCCAAAGGCTGATTGACCAGCTTCAAGGCCAAGCATTCCGGGAATTATAGAGCCATCAACCTGCCCGCAAATACCGGAAACAAGTTTATTCCCCACCTCTTTCATGGGAGCAACCAGCATGTCGCATGTGGAGGTTCCCATAACTTTTACTAGATGATATGGTTTTATTTCTCCTCCAACACCTCCGGTATGTGCATCAAATGTTCCGGCACCAACCTTCACCTCAGATGAAAGACCGAGTCTCTTTGCCCATTCTGACGAAAGATTACCAACTTTTGTATCGCAAGTGTATGTTTTGCTGAAAAGTCTTTCTCTTAGACCTTTCAGAAGCGGATCGATTTTAGAAAGAAATTTTTCATCAGGCAAACCATTAAAATCCTCATGCCACATGGCTTTATGTCCTGCCGCGCAACGGCTTCTTTTCAATTGAAGCGGATCTGTTTTTCCTGTCAGCAGAGCAGGTATCCAGTCGCAATGTTCGACCCATGACCAGGCATTTTTCCTGACTTCATCACTATTACGAAGAACATGTAATATTTTGGCCCAGAACCATTCCGATGAATAAATTCCACCTTCAAATTTAGTGAAGTCGGTTCCTCCCCATGTTCTTGCCATGTTGTTGATCTCCGCAGCCTCCTTAACAGCTGTGTGATCCTTCCAGAGAACAAACATTGCATCAGGATTATTTTCATAACCCTTCTTCATCGAAAGAGGAGTTCCATCCTTATCGACAGCCACAGGAGTTGATCCTGTAGTGTCGACTGTGATACCGACAATATTGTTCACAATATCAGGAGCAAGACCGGCGAGAGCCCCTTTTACTGATTGCTCAAGTCCTTCAACATAATCAAAGGGATGCTGACGAAACTGATTGATCGAGGGATCGCAATAGAGACCCTTTTTCCATCTCGGGTAATCAAATACGGATGTTCCAACAATTTTCCCATTGGTTGTATCAACAACTACAGAACGAACTGAGTCGGTTCCATAATCAATTCCGATTACATATTTTTTTATCATGTTTTAAAACATTAATAAGTTTTCTCTGTGAAGCTCTGTGCTCCTCCGTGCAACTCTGTGTAAGTTCTTAATTATTTGTTACACAGAGTGTAACAGAGAATTCACAGAGAGCCAGAGTTTTAAAAAGAAAGCATTTAAATATTATCCTTGTCTTGTCCGTAATAAGCATCTTTGCCATGTTTCCTTTTAAAATGTTTATCAAGTAAATACTGATCTATTGGTTCTGTCTTTCCCAACAGAACAGTATAAAATGCCAGCTTTGCAATCTCTTCAAGCGCAACTGCGTTATAAACTGCATTGTCAGCATCGGTTCCCCACGTAAAAGGGCCGTGACCATTAACCAGCACTGATGGTACTGTCAATGGATCGGCTTCTCCCAGCTTTTCAATTATAATCTTTCCCGTATTGATTTCGTAATCTTTTTCCGTCTCCGATTTCGTCAGTATCCTGGTGCATGGAACTTCTCCGTAAAAGTGGTCAGCATGGGTTGTTCCAAAGGGAGGAATCGCCCTTCCTGCCTGTGCCCACGATGTTGCATAAGATGAATGCGTATGGACTACGCCTCCCAGCGATTCATAGGTTCTGTAAAGCAATAAATGAGTTGGCGCGTCAGTTGACGGTTTATATTTTCCTTCCACAAGAATACCCTCCTCATCAATAACCACCATGTCGTCGGCTTTCATCGACTTGTAGCTTACTCCTGATGGTTTTATAACTATAAGCCCGCTTTTTTTATCTTTCCCGCTGACATTGCCCCATGTGTGAATAACCAAACCCTTTTCTACCAATTCAAGATTGGCTTTGCAGACGTCGTTTTTAAGTTTTTCCAGCATCTCTTTTTAAATAATTTAACTCAGTTTCCCGAACGGATTATCAAATCTTTTCTCATCATTTTACCTCACCCCGACCCCTCTCCTTATGGCGAGGGGCTTATCTCTCATATACCCCCTTCTCTTTCAGGAGAAGGGGCGGGGGATGAGGTAAAAAATCGTCTAGTTTACATCCAGATTGAAATAGAAACCATTCTGTCTTAATCTTTTATAAGTGCCCTCATTAAACTTATAATAATAGGCTCCTTTTTTCGAAGTTTCCCTCTCTTTCTCATCAAGCTTTTCAAGAATCCCCATTGATAATATTTTTTTCCTGAAATTTCTCTTATCAATTTTTCTCTGGTAAATAGCTTCATATAGATCCTGCATTTGAACCAGAGTGAATTTCTCAGGCAATAGTTCAAATCCGACCGGTTTAATTTTTATCTGACTCTGCAGCTCATTAAGTGCACGTTTTACCATTAAGGGATGGTCAAAGATCAGTTCGGGAAGTCTTGATAATGAACGCCAGCTGACTCCGTTCCGCTCAGCGAGTTCCTTATCAATGTTCCTTATGGTTATAAGAGCAAAATATGCAACGGATATTACCCTGTCGCCCGGGTCTCTGTCTATTTCGCCATAAGCATATGATTGCTTCATATAAACAGAGTCAAGCCCAGTCAGCTTTCGCAGAATTCTGCTGGCGGCTTCATCGAGGCTTTCGTCAGGGTCGACGAATCCGCCTGCAAGGGACCATCTACCTTTAGCCGGTTGAACAATTCGTTTAAAAAGAAGAAGTTTAATCTCTTTTTCAAGGATATCGTAGCCAAATATTATACAGTCCACGGCTACCAGATGTTTATTACTGCTCGGATAGATATTCATTTTCATATGACGGGCTCAGATCACTTAAAGAGATCGCGTTTTAAAGCTAAATTATTCCACCTGAGAGTTGGTAATAGACTTCATTCCATCTTAATTCATTTCTTAAGGATACTAAGTCACAATTCTCACCGATATGAACGTACTCCACTCCCATCATACCTGCAAAGTCCTCGAGATATTCTGAATTAACTGCTGAACTAAAGCCTGTGTGATGAGCACCTCCTGCAAGTATCCATGCTGCAGCACCCTTCTTAAGGTCGGGCAACGGTTTCCAGAGCACACTTGCAACAGGAAGATTTGGCATATCGGGGCATTTAACTACCTCAACCTCATTAACTATCATTCTGAACCTGTTGCCAAGGTCAATAACGGATACATTAATTGCGTCTCCCGGGGCGGTTTTAAAAACAAGCCTGGCAGGATCGTCCTTTCCGCCGATTGATAGCGGATGAATTTCGACTGAAGGTCTGGCGAGAGCAATTGTAGGGCAAACCTCAAGCATATGAGCCCCCAGAACTCTCATGCCTTTGGGATCGAAATGATAGGTGTAATCTTCCATAAATGAAGTTCCGCCTTTCAGTCCCATCGACATCACTTTCATCGAGCGTACAAGAGCAGCTGTTTTCCAGTCACCTTCGGCACCAAAACCATATCCTTTGGCCATCAATCGCTGGACTGCAAGTCCGGGCAATTGCTTAAGTCCGTGCAGATCTTCAAATGTAGTGGTAAAAGCTTTAAAGTTTCCCGCATTGAGGAAGGCTTCCATTCCAAGCTCTATCCTCGCAGCCTCTTTTAAAGTATCGGATGCAGCTACGGCTTTTGTTAATTTATAATCTGATCCGTATTCAGCGAGTAATTTTTTAATTGCAGCCGGAGATACTTCGTTTACCGATTTCACCAGATCTCCGATGCCAAATCCGTAAACCGAATAACCCATTTTCATCTGTGCGCTTACTTTATTGCCTTCAGTTACGGCAACATCTCGCATATTGTCTCCAAACCTGGCTACTTTCATATTTATAGCATCATCAAAAGCCGATGCGGCTCTTATCCAGACAGCTATCCGATCAACAGCTTCGGGATCCTGATAATGCCCAACTACCACTTTCCTGCTTAACCTCATCCTTGCACCGATAAATCCAAATTCGCGATCGCCATGGGCCGATTGGTTAAGGTTCATGAAATTCATGTCGATTGATTCCCATGGGATATCCCTGTTAAGCTGTGTGTGAAAATGAAGAAAGGGCTTATTAAGGATCGATAAGCCTCTTATCCACATTTTAGCCGGCGAAAATGTATGCATCCAGGTTATAAGGCCGATGCAGCTTTTGGAATTATTTGCCTCAGCACATAGTTCAGTGATTGAATCGGGAGTTGTCAACACGGGTTTAAAAACCACCTTATGTGATATTTTCGGTGATTTATCAAGAGCTGATGCTATTTTTAAAGAGTCAGCGGCAACTTGTTTAAGTGTATCAGGACCATATAGATGCTGACTACCCGTTACAAACCAGATTTCTTTATTTTTCATATTTATAGTTTTAAGTAATTTGTCTTTATCATTTTTATTTTACCAGAAGTAGATATAGAAGACCACACAAACGGCTACGACAATCAGAGAAGTAATAACATCTATTGCACTCCAGCTATTGCGGGTCTCTAAAACCTGTTCGGGAGATTGTGAAAAATATGTTATGCCCTGGAGTTGTTGTTCTCCGGCTCGTGGTGTAAACATACTTATTACAACCATTAATGCCATAGTAAAGATAAATATGAATATCATGAAGTGAATCCAGTTTATGTTAAGGATTGTAAAGATCCCTGATCTCAGAGCCGGGTTGGTAACCATTCTCTGAGCTGCATCAAAGCTGGTTCCAGGATCAAAAACCATCAGGCAGAGACGGAAAAGGCCAATTAATGCCCCAATTAATAATCCCCATTCGCCAGCTTTGGGAGTGATCTTCCGGTTAAATACTCCCAGAAGAAAAACTGCAGCAATTCCTGGTGCAATAAGTGACTGAACATTTTGTAAATATTCATAAAGCACTGAACCAAGACTTTTCATTATCGGGATCCAGACCAGTCCAAGTAAAACAACAGAAATAGTTGCAATACGCCCAAACAATACCAGCTGATGTTCACTTGCATCAGGCCTTTTGATTTTATAAAAATCCATGGTAAACAGGGTTGCTGATGAATTAAAGTGAGCTGCCAGAGAAGTCATAAGGGCGGCAATAAAACCTACAACCACAATACCTTTTACCCCTATTGGCAATAAGGTTCTTACCAGGCTGCCGTATGCCTCGTTGTTGTCGGTAAACAAAAGAATCCCTTTTCCCCTTAATGCGGAAGCTATCATTCCGGGTATTAAAAAAATAAAAACAGGCAGAATTTTAAGGAACCCTGCCAAAATGGTTCCTTTCCTGGCATTCTTCAGATCCTTTGCAGCAAGGGCCCTTTGAACTATATGCTGGTCAGTGCACCAGTACCAGAAGCCAATAATAGCTGCACCAAAAATCACGCTGACTCCGGGGAATTTATCATACCAGACATCTCCTTTCGGGTGATAAAGATGCATGTTAGTGGATCCGTTACTGCCGGCAAATTTTACTACTTCATGCCAGCCATCTAAAAGTCCTCCTCCTCCCACTTTTAACAGGCCAAGGATAAGTATGGTGAAAGCTCCCAAAATAAGGATAGGTGTCTGAATAAGGGATATGGTCATAACACCTTTCATTCCGCTTAAAACTGTAAATATTCCGGTTAAAAGAACAAGTCCGATCGCCCCATACCAAAAATTTATTCCGATTACCGAATGCAGAAAGATTCCACCGGTAAAGGCTGTAACAGAAACCTTTGTAAGAATATAATTTACCAAAGTAATAATTGAAAGAGTCGAACTGGTGTTTGAATTATAACGTCTCGAAAGAAATTCCGGCATCGTGAACACCTTACTATGAGCATAGAAAGGAACAAATACCCAACCCAGAACCAATATCATCCATCCCTGCATTTCCCAGTGTGCCATAGCCATACCACTTTCAGCCCCCGTACCTGACAAACCGACGAGATGTTCTGATCCGATATTGGCTGCAAATATTGCTGCTCCCACAACCAGCCAGGTTTCACTCCGACCAGAAAGAAAATAGTCGCTCGTATCATCCTTTTTGTGCTTAACCACCCATAGAACGATGCCAATAAGACATAAGAAAAAACCAATCATGATGATCCAGTCCAATGTTGCCATAATAATTACTTTTTGTTATTATTTATAATCAGGTTTTATGAAAAGCATAAATAATCTTATGCCTGGGAAAAGATCTAACGGAAAAACTTTTTCAACTTCTGTTTTGCTCTAACAAATCTATAAAAAATATTTAAAATGTAAGGATTACACTTAAAAAAATACAGACCCTATTTCCATTCCTCAAGCGAGGATTTAATAAAATCGATAATCTTTTGATTATCTTCCCTGCCGTTACCTGAAATCTTCATCGGCTCCCCGAATTTTATATGAATTTGTTTATTATGATCAAGTGGTCCAAGTTCCTTTATCAGCTTTCCGTTACCCCAGAAATCTGTTTTTAATGCTATAGGGACAACATCGACTCCAGCCTTCTTTGCCAGCTTCACTCCCAGAGAATTGAAATCTTCTGGTTTAAAATCAATACTCCTGGTGCTCTGCGGGAAAATTACAATTGAAACTCCCGAATGCAATAAATCTGAGCCTCCGTTCATAACTGCCTCAAGATCTTTTCTGGGATCGGTTCTTCCGACTACGACAGGATTTCTTGATTTCATAACATCTCCGAAAAGGGGATGTTTGACCAGACTTTCTTTCACGACAAATGTCAATTCCCTGTGTGGACCTATGATGGAGGGCAAGATCATGGTTTCAAGAGTGCTCATGTGATTGCCTATGAAAAGCACTGAACCTTCTGACCTGGATATGTTTTCCATACCGGTGATATCAAATATTCCCCCGGCCTTTTCAATGAACCTTAGAATTTCAAAAGAGGAATCAGTCCAGGCTTTTGTATCATATTCCTTCCTTATGGCCTCTTTCCTCGTACGAAGAACTATCGCGGCATATTTTAAGGTAAAATAAATCCTGCTGTCAAGCCGGAATTTTTCTATAATTGATAATTTCCCCTTTTGCGGAGTATGATAAGTGTCAGATTCAAAATATCCCTTAGGCATCTTATTATTGAATATATCCAATTCTAAATTCTTATATTCCGTATAACACATTCTTAATTCTGCTTTACCTGAACAAGAGCTTTATAATTCCACTAATATCCTGACATTTAATGACCCAACTTAAAGGTTAAGAGGAACATTCTTTTTACAAATCTAATATTTAAACTGTTCGAAATAAAGTTAAAAATAATAAGAACTATTTCAATTTTTTCTTTACGAGATATAAAGCAGATAAACACCTGGTTCTACAGGATCATGTGTATTGCAATAATTAGATTTACAAAAAATGATTCGGGAAAAATTTATATTCAAGTATATAAGCTATTTACTTAAAAGAGGGAGTATTAAAAGGGTTGCTGAAAGGCCTATTAATATTGCGATAGCTACCCATCCAATAACATTAGTCAATGGTTTATTAATGTGAACTCCCATAATCTTCTTGTTATTGACAAGAATTATCATACAAATCAGTACTACAGGAAGAAGGATCCCATTCAAAACCTGTGACCACAAAGAAATTTTTATCAGAGGGGCATTAGGTAAGAGAATAATTATTGCAGCAACTATCAGAATCCCTGTATATAAGCTGAAGAACTCTTTTGCTTCGCTCCATTTCTTGTCAATTCCTGCTTCAAAGCCAAAAGCTTCGCAAACATAAAAAGCTGTAGCAATAGGAAGAATAGTGGCTGAGAATATAGATGCAATAAATAAGCCAAAAGCAAATATTGTCGAAGCCAGATTACCGGCAAGAGGCTTAAGAGCAAGAGCAGCGTCCTTGGCTTCTTCAATATGGATGCCATTTTCATGAAGAGTTGAAGCACAGGCAACGATAATAAAAAATGCAACGACTATAGTTGCAACACAACCTACAACAATATCTATCAATGTGTAGTTGTAATTCTTCATCTTAAGCCCTTTTTCAATAACCGACGACTGCATATAGAATTGCATCCAGGGAGCTATAGTGGTTCCTATTATTCCAATCACCATTGCGATACCCTGGGTGCTCACATCCATCCTGGGATGTATAATCGATGATCCTATTTCCGTCCAGTGAGGTTTGCCCATCATTGCTGAAATAACGTAAGTGAGCAGTGAAACGCTGAATATAAGAAAGATACGCTCTGCTATCTTATAATTCCCTTTTACAACCAGAATCCAGACCATAAACGCAACAATCGGGACAGAGAGATATTTGGAAATACCAAAAACCTCCATACTGCCTGCCACACCTGCAAATTCAGTGGTTGTGTTGCCAATATCAGCAAAAAGAAGTCCGATGAAAATGAAGAAAGTTACTTTCACTCCGGCATTTTCGCGGATCAGGTCTGCCAACCCTTTCCCGGTAACAATTCCCATCCTTGCATTCATCTCCTGTATGATCAAAAGAAGAACAAATGAAGGTATCAGTGTCCATATAAGACCATAACCATACATTGCTCCCGCAACCGAATATGTTGTTATACCTCCGGCATCATTATCTACACTGCCAGTTATAATTCCCGGACCCAGTATAGCAAAAAAGATTGCAATCTGCTTGAAGAGTTTTTTGAAATTGAACTTTGTACCTGGCATGATTATTACACTTATCTTTTATTCGTCCTCCTTTTCCGGATAAGGTCCTCAATAACATCATCAATAACGACCATACCCTGTAAATGATATTCCTGATCAACCACAGGAACAGCCAGCAGGTTGTATTTTGAAACTATCCTTGCGATTGCACCAACTTTCTGTTCATCAAAGAGATAAACAGTCTCTGACTTCATAATCTGACTCACAAGTAAAAACGGCTCAGAGACGACCAGATCGCGTAAATTGAACATTCCTATCAACTCTTCGTTTGCTTCGACAACAAACATATTGTAAAGTTCCGCCGATTCAGGTTTTTTCGATCTCAGTTCAACAAGTACTTCAGCTACAGTCATTGTAGAACTGAACGAAAGGAAATCTGTAGTCATAATGCTGCCTACTCGATCATCATCATATTCCAGGAGGTCACGTACCTCTTGAGAAGATTCAGTATCCATCTCCTTTAATAACATCTCGGCTTTATCATCTTCTAGCTCATCGAGAATATCGGCAACCTCGTCTGCAGGCATCTTTTCCAGAACATCGGCGGCCTTGTTAACAGGAAGGTTTTCAAGAATATGTATCTGAGCATTTGGCTCCAGTTCCTCAAGAACATCGGCAGCCTTTTCTTCATCGAGTGATGCGAATATTGACATGCTCGATTTTTTACCCATATCCTCAAGTATATCAGCGATATCTGAAGGGTGCAGGGTATGAAGTTTTGAATAGCTTTTTGAAAGTCTTATATTAAGATTTGAATGGTCGATAGCCTGAACATCATCCCAAAGTATATACTTTGCAGGAATGTTTATTTTAAAAAGAGACAGAACTCTTTTTATAGGAATAGAGATTCCGATTCTCCTTAAAAGCCCTTCTATTCCAATATCAACAGCAATCGTATACGTCCCGGCAGGTAATGTTGCAAGCCGCACATCATTCACCCTTACAAGCTTGCGGCCGTTCAGATCCACTATTTGTTTGTCAAGGATATTTTCAACAAGCAACAACCCATTACTTATTTCCTCCGCACCTAGCTCAATCAGTTCTGTACAGGTTACATTCAGAACTTCCCTGGCCTTTGTGACCATAAAACTTTTAAAGGAATAAAACCTTAGTTCCTTATTTATCTTAAGCCTTATGCCAGTCACAAGTTGCTGGTTCGGGTCGCTGGTCCCCGAAGGCATCGTGTTAACGAGTAAATCTTTGATTTTTCCAATTGCGTCGCCATCGGCTCCAAAAACTTCTTTGCCAACTATTCCGCTTAAATAAAACGTTGTGAGTGATGTCATTGTCACCTCCTTGCTTTGACTGATTAAGAAGGAAGTTACCTGTATTACCGGTTATCCTCCCCGATCAGGGTTAAGATTAATATATTCGCCGGGTCGTCGTCCATTAAATTCAAAAATTGATTTCGCGAACAAAAGTAAATTTCATATCCTTACTTTCCAAATTATCCAACACGAATTTACCAACCAGAAGAAAAAAGTTTGGAGCGCCAAAAGTTTGGAGTGCCTAAAAGTCAAAAAATGAAATGTCGAAATGTTAAAAAGTTGATAGATTGAAGTTAAGTATATTGAATGTAACTTCAGCCACTCCAGACACTTTAGGCTATTTTCTTATAATAACCAGGTGTCGATGTCGAATTTTTACATATATTAGTCCAAAAGTGATGTATTTCTTCCGTTTTATTCTTTTTTTACTAAATTTGGACTCGATTATCACATCATTTAAACTATATAGTGGGAATTTTACAAGAGAAACTTTCAGGTTATGATGCCCCTCAAAAAGCAATGAAGGCCGGCATCTATCCCTATTTCAGGGCAATAGAATCCGAACAGGATACAGTAGTAATCATTAACGGCAAAAAGGTTTTGATGTTTGGGTCAAACAGTTACCTTGGCCTCACAAACCATCCAAAAGTCAAGGCTGCCGCAAAAGCTGCAATTGATAAATATGGTACCGGGTGTGCCGGTTCAAGGTTCCTGAATGGAACACTTGATATCCATATCGAACTGGAAAACAAGTTAGCCAGGCTGGTAGGAAAAGATGCTGCTTTATGCTACAGCACTGGTTTTCAGGTAAATCTCGGGGTAGTATCGGTGCTTGCCGGACGTCACGATTATCTTCTTCTTGACGAGCTTGACCATGCTTCAATAATAGAGGGGAGCAGGCTTTCTTTCTCAAAAGTGATGAAGTTTGCACATAATGATATGAATTCCCTCAAGAATAAATTAAAATTATGCCATAAAGACCGCATTAAACTTATTGTTGTTGATGGTATATTCTCAATGGAAGGCGATATTATTAATTTGCCGGAAGTGGTGAAACTTGCCGAGCATTATAGCGCATCTGTTATGGTCGACGATGCTCATGCACTTGGAGTAATTGGGAAAAACGGATCGGGAACCGCTTCACATTTTGGACTTACCGATAAAGTCGATCTTATAATGGGTACTTTTTCCAAATCATTTGCTTCTCTTGGCGGATTTATTGCTGCAGATAAAGAAATAATAAATTATATCAAGCATAATTCAAGAACCCTGATCTTCAGTGCAAGCATGACTCCGGCTTCTGCTGCAGCTGTACTTGCATCAATTGAGATAATGGAAAATGAGCCGGAAAGAATTCAGCATTTGTGGGATATGACCACTCTGGCTCTTAATGGTTTTAAATCAGCAGGTTTCGATACGGGAAAATCTGAAACACCGATTATTCCTCTCTTTATCAGGGATGAAATAAAAGCTCTTCAGCTTACACAGAATCTTCTTGGAGACGGCATTTTTGTAAACCCTGTTGTATCGCCTGGCGTACCAAAAGAGGATAGCCTTATAAGATATTCTCTTATGGCAACTCATACCAAAGAGCAGGTTGAAATTTCTGTCGAAAAGATTACAAAAGCAGCAAAAGCGTTACATATATTATAAGTTAAATCTTATTAAAAATATTCTATTTGTTACACAGAGGAGCATGGAGGGTTCACGGAGAACTACAAAGGCATAACTCAGTGTAACTCTGTGTCTTCTGTATGTAACTCTGTGAAACCAATAACATTCATATGAAAAAAATCATTCTTATAACTGGCATCTCTTCAGGATTTGGCAAGCAGACTGCAGAACTTCTGACAGCTGCCGGACATACCGTTTATGGAACAGTCAGAAGAGATGTGGAAATAAGTCCTGCGATAAACGGATTAAAACTTGACCTCACAAAAAGTGATTCTCTAAGCCAGGCTGTGCAAACTATCCTGCAAAAGGAAGGAAGAATCGATGTTCTTATAAACAATGCAGGCATGCATACGGGAGGACCGGTAGAAACTTCACCGATTGAAAACATTAAACTCCAGATGGATACCAATTTCCTGGGGATGGTGAATCTTACCCGGGAAGTATTACCCGTTATGAGGAAACAGGGTGGTGGTACCATCATTAATTTCAGTTCTATTGGAGGACTTATGGGTTTACCGTTCCAGTCGTTTTACTCGGCAGGTAAATTTGCAATTGAGGGTTTCAGCGAAGCCCTCAGAATGGAAGTCAAACAGTTTAATATAAAAATTGTGCTTATTAACCCCGGTGATTTTCATACAAATAACTCTGCTAACCGCAGGAATTTCCTTGCACCGACCGATACGAATGATCCCTATCATGAACAGTATATGAAAACCCTTGGTATCATTGAAAAAGATGAATCCAATGGATGGGAACCAATAGTACTTGCAAGAAAGCTTGTTAAAATAGTGGAATGCAAAAATCCAGGACAGCGATATATTATTTCATCATTCGAACAAAAACTGGCAGTGGCACTGAAATACATTTTGCCTGGCAAATTGTTCGCAATGATACTTGAGGATCACTATAAAATCAAATAGTCTTTCGGTCTAGCTGTCTTAAAGTCTTTCAGTTGTTCAAACTTTTGTCTTTTGACTTTTCTCTACCTTAATAAGATTTGTAATCCGTTTTCATAACATTGAGAGTCTGTGGTATCCACACTTTGAAGCGTGAATCCTCGCTCCATGTATTACCGGCAGAAGCAAAGTCACAGAAGTTAATCTGCAAGGGAGTACCATACATACCTTCCATATCGGTGCCAAGTACCAGAGGGGCTGTAAAAGACATCCAGACATTTTCAGGCTTTTTGATGGAAGGTATAAGGTCAACTTTTCCGTCCTTCCCATTTACAACTGCAGATTCATAAATAAACCCATCCCCGAATCTCGTATCGCGTGCCAATACCACAGGGCCTCTTACTATTGCCTGATAACCATTCAGAGTTATTAATCGACCTGTAAGATCCATCTTCAGAACAACCTTATCGGATTTATGCCATACACGCGTAATTTTTTTATAGACTCCTGAATTAATCTCTGCCACTGATTCGCCATTTATTGTCATAAGTGTATTCCTGCTCCATTCAGGAATACGGAAAGCAATCGTAAAACTTTCAGATATCTCAGGATCAACTGTTATCTCCACCTTGTCTGACACAGGATACTCTGAAACCTGCAGAATGGAAACTTTATTTTTAGGATTGACCGGAACAACTGATCTATTATGTCCGTACATATTAATAATTACCTCATTCGCTCCTCCCATAACTGCAAAGCGGGCCAGCATCATGAATGCTCTTGGACCATTAGCGCTGCAACAATTGATAGGCATGCTGCATTGATTTTCACCTGCATGTTTTATTCCGCCCAAAGGACTGTATTTTGCAATTTGCGACCCATCACCTTTTAGAGATGCCAAAAGAGCATTATAAACCGATTTCTCAATCTGATCAGCGTATAATGAATTTCCCGTCAGTCTTAAAAGATTGAAGCACAATTTCATCCATGTCATGGTCACACAGGTTTCCATTGTATGATATGTAGGTTCTGTCTGATACTTAGTCCCATGGTAAAAGCATTCATAAGCGGTTCCGGAACCGGCAATATTAATTTCGCTTTCAATGATGTTTCTGACAGCCATTTCCACTGATTTCAGATACGATGGCTCACCGGTAATCCTGTAGAGTTCCAGAAGTCCATCATAACACGACATCATCTCATAAGCT
>PMIJ01000116.1 GCA_003157015.1 Bacteroidales bacterium | reverse complement strand
ATAAGAAGTGTAGACAAAAGGAAGAAAATTATCATTATGAATATACCCGAAGGACTCACCGATATTAATTGAATCCCCGCGAGCGCGTTTTCCGTTGCTTGCTGCGGAGTCAGCGAGCATTAGGAATTTACCTTAGGGGATCGAAGATTTTTCGTAGCTTGCTGCGAAGATCTTCAATAATTTCTGATCTTTGTATATTGTCTGACTTTTAAAATTGATGATATGAAGAACTGTCACCTGGATATATTTAAGAAAGCATTTGTATTACTAATTTTTATAGCTATGACAATTACTGGTTTTTCTCAGGAACCACCTGAATTTGATAAGATTGTCACATCCTCCGGAATAGTGGAATTGCACTTTATCGGACACGGATCACTGATGTTTAAAGTGAACGGATTTGTTATTTATATAGATCCTGTAAGGTCTTCGGGGAATTATGACTTTCTTCCGAAAGCCGACATTATTCTGGTTACTCACGAACATGGCGATCATTTGGATGTCAGTTTAATCGCGGACCTGAAGAAACCCGGAACATTATTGTTCTGCAATCAAAACTCTCTTGCGAAGGTTCCATGGGCACTGGCGATGAAAGCAGGGGACAGGCAGGAAATAAATAACATTGTTATTGAGGCTGTGCCTGCTTACAATATCGTAAACGAGAGTTCTCCGGGCCATCCTTTTCATCCGAAAGGAGTAGGAATAGGATATATCCTTACGATAGGAGGGAAAAGGTTTTACGTTGCCGGCGATACCGAGAACACACCTGAGATGAAATCACTCAGGAATATAGATGTTGCATTCCTTCCCATGAATCTTCCTTATACAATGACTCCTGCCATGGTTGCCGATGCTGCCCTGGCTTTTAAGCCTAAGATCCTTTATCCTTACCATTTTGGAGAGACAGACACAAATGAAATTGTGAAATTGCTGAAGGATTCCGGGATCGAAGTGCGAATAAGAAGCCTTAAATAAACCGGAGATGCAGTCCAAAAAAAAAAAGTCTTTTGTGGACCTTCGTGATAACTTTTGTGCCCTTCGTAGTAAAAAGGAATTTAATTGACCACTAAGGATCACAAAGTAAAGCACAAAGTAACACCAAGCGGAAAGTTGATTATAATAGGTCTTTAAACCTATAAAAATGAATTATAATTATGAAAAATATTGACAGAAGAGGGTTTCTCAAAACTGGTATTGCAGGAGCTGCTGGAGTAATGGCATTTTCGCCTTCATTAACATCAGCAGCAAAATCAGATCAGCAGAAAGATATTATCTTAAGAACACTGGGAAAAACCGGGATGAAAATTCCTGTAATCAGTTTTGGGGTTATGAGAGCTGACAATCCTAACCTCTGCAAAGCAGCATACGAAAAAGGTATAAAGCTTTTTGATACAGCTAATGTTTATCAGAATGGGAATAATGAAATCATGCTCGGTAATCTTCTTAAAGGCTACCCCAGAAACTCATTTTATCTTGCCACTAAAATAAAACCTGCCGGGGTTGACAGGGACGGCAAGCTATCTGAACTAACTACTGCCGAAGATTTTCTTTCAAAATTTAGTACAAGTCTTTCGAGGCTAAAGATGGATTATGTCGATATTTTATATGTTCATGATGTCAGGAATCCTGAATTACTTGAATTTAAGCCTATTATAAATGCAATAAAAACACTCAAAAAAGATGGTAAGATAAAATTTGCAGGTTTTTCCACACATGCGAATGAGCCTGTTGTTATCGATGCCGCTGCTTCCATGGAACACTGGGATGTAATTCTTACGGCTTATAATTTTAAGCAAACTTACATCGCTGAACTGAACAGTGCCATTATAAAGGCTGCTCAGGCCGGAATAGGAATTGTAGCTATGAAGACAATGGCAGGAGGTGGTTTTCTGGATAAAGAAAAAACCAAGCCAATTAATTCAACAGCTGCGCTTAAATGGGTATTGTCAAACCCCGATGTTACCACAACAATTCCCGGGATGACAGACTTTGATCAGCTCGATCTGAATGTTAAAATAATGGCAGACATTACAATAACTGAGCAGGAAAAGAAAGATCTTTTAATCGCCAGTGCTGAAGTAGGACTTTATTGCACCGGTTGTACTTTGTGTCTTAATTCGTGTAAAATGAATCTTCCGATACCTGACCTGATGCGAGCCTACATGTATGCTTACGGCTATTCAAATCCGACAATGGCACAGTCGCTGTTAGGCGAATTGGGAACTAATTACAATCCCTGCAAAGAATGCAGCTCCTGTAATGTGAAGTGCACTAAAAAATTCGATGTAAGAGAGAAAATTGCAGATATTTCGAGGCTGGTAAATGTACCGGCAGATTTCCTGATATAGCAATTTATTCCCCTTGGGGACGGGGTGAATAAATTGATTTTCAAGCTTCTTTGGATAATTTATACTATGTATCCGATTTTTATTATTTAACTGATTGGCATTATGAAAAATAAAACTTTATTTACATTAGCTCTTATAATTATTTCAGTTTCTTTGATCGCACAGGATATTAAATTGCCCGATCTTAAAGGCTATAAAAAAATCACTGATTACCCTGTCTATCTTCCGGGAAATTTATGGGATTATATTAACGGGGCAGCAGATATGTATCTTGCCTATAATTTTATTGATCTGCATGTTGCAGAATATAAAAAAGGGAAAAATGTGATCAAGATTGAAGTTTACAAACACTCTGACCCTACAATGGCATTTGGAATATATTCAACTGAACGTTCCCCGTCTTTCAGGTTTCAGAATCTGGGTTCACAGGGATATATTACAACAGATGGCGCAATAAATTTCTTTAAGGCCGGGTATTATGTCAAGATCAGGACATACTCTAAAAATGAGGGTACATTGAAATCCGCGGAATCGCTGGCTCATATTGTTGCAGATCTGATTCCCGGAAAGTCTGAAATGCCTTCAGCACTTTCGCTCTTTCCTGGAACCGGTAAAAAAGCAAATGAGGAGACTTATATAAACGAAAGTGTACTGGGCCATAAGTTTCTCAATAATGCCTATAAAGCGAACTATGAATCAGGCAATGATGTCTTTTCAATATTTATACTGGAGAATAAGACTCCTGAAGAATCTCATAAGACAATTGAAGCATATCTTACCTCAACGGGAACCGAAGCTGCTGGTTCTGAGAACAGCAGGTACATTTTAAAAGACGGATACAATGGAACAGTTTTTCTTGCCTGGAAAGAAAACAGGATCGTACTGATTTCAGGTCTTTCGACAGATCAGGCGGCAATAGCGGACCGGTATACTTCAGAAATTCTCAGATAGAATTTATGAAAACCATTTTCTTTCCCGGTTTCTGAGGCTCCCAAGTACCTCGGTAGCCGTGTTCACATTATCTATCACCTGGAAATCAAACATTCCAACGCATATAAAATCCGCGCCGTTTTCAAAGGCATAGCGGAATCCTTCCTTGGGCTCGATAGCGCCGGCTGCAAGAACTTTAAATGCAAACCATGGTTTGTTCACTCCTTTCATATACTCTATTGTTTTCTGGGGGAACAGGTCCCACATGTTTTCATGAAATCTGTTATGGTCGGGAGAACCAGGACCAATAACACTGTATTCCTCGCGATTCTCAATCGGATGGGCTGACCAATATTTATCATGATGGAATGTCTTTACATAAAAATCTGCACCTATCCCTTCTCTTTCGCATGATTTAATAGTCTCCAGCGAATGCCCGCCTACTCCGGCCGGAAATCCTTGCTTCTTGATGAAGTCAACTGCTTGCTTAAGCATATTGAATTTACCTGCCTGAGCATACCTGTCGCCTTCGCCTCCCTGTATATAAATAGCATCGGGATGGCTTTTTATTGCTTCATTGATATTGGAGAAAAAATCCTTGTCAGGTAACATGGCCTGACAGATAGATTGCATATTGCTGTGGTAAATACTTTTATATTTATTAAAAGTGGCATAATACTGAGTTACCATAAAGACAGTATTTATACCTGCCTGCTCCGCCAGGTAGAGCGTTTCTATTATTTTCCGCTCATTATTATAAGCTTTGAACAGAGTGTCGGAATAAATGAGGTCGCGTGCATGAGCCCAGCCTCCGATAAGGTTACAGCCCATTATCATCCTGCTAATTTTGAGGTTCCCAAGCTGCCCGACGGGCAATTTTCCCTTCAGATCGTTAATTTGTTTATAATCAACTTTAATAGTGGCACCGGAGACTGCATCGGTCCCATTCTCGACTAGATTCTTAAAAAATGCACCTGAGAATAAAGCCAGGACAGGTAATCCGGTAAGAGCTTTTATTAATTCCCTACGTGAATTTCTTCCGTCATTGTCTGAATTTTCCTGAATTTTCTGTTTTTCAGGATTAATTCTTGCTTTCTTTTTCCGTAGCATATCAACTCCAAAAAACTGCCCGGATTCAGTAAAAGACAGAAATATCATAATAAAAAGCTCAATAAGATTCTTATTTACAATAAGATAACTTCCTTCAGACGGAGCCCCATAACTTAATCCGCCAAATGGAGGATAGGCAAGATAATACATAAGGAGGAGGCAGGCGCCACTCCATAATGCAATCCTGGTAAATAAACCCAATATTAGGGCAACACCTATAATTGTAAGACCATATGCATTGACCGTATCAATGATCCACATACCTGTATTTCCTGATATCATCCATCGGAAAAGATCCCCGAAGATCCAGCGCGAACCTTCCAGAAAGGGCCTGGCAGTCCAGGCAGGGTTCATTAATTTTACCAATCCTTCATACAAAAAATGCCAGCCTATCGTAATCCTTAACAGTGCCAGAAAGATTGGTACATACTTGTTTTTGAATATGGGAGATATCATATGGTTAATTATTTTCCGGCTAAAGTTTATAAAGTGTGCAATACATTTTAATATACTAAAAAGAGTTCAATCTTCAATTTGAGGTCTTACCTCTTCGGTCATTAAATTTTAGACTTTTAACTTTTTACTTTTGCCTTTTGTCTTTTGTCTTTTATCTTATTTCAATACAGGAATTTATGGCATTCGGAACAATTTGCCTCTTTCCACGCAGTACCTATATTCACAGGATGTTCAAATTCAAGGTTTTCTTTTATATTGGTGTATTTCATCATACCTTGTTTCCCTTGTCCTACAATATTATGGCAGAGATTACAATCACGTGAGATTCTTCGTCCGTTTGAGGCTTTGAAAGAATCATTATGGCATCTGAAGCATCCGTCAGATTCCAGATGCCCGATATGTTCCGGATAACGATCGTAGGTTACTTTCATTTTCGGGAACGTATTCTGGGTGAAAGCTTTCTGGACAGCAATAATTGAACTATCGATAAGATTCTTATTCTTATTATAATATTCGCTATAACCCGATTTGTAAAACTCCGATATCCCGTCTTTTATTTTCATGAGAGCGCTATCCGTGTCATTATAGGTATCTTTCAATATACCCATTGCTACCTTTTTAAAGAAGGGTATGTTTTTTGAAACTGCACCTTTAATCATAGCTTTATCAAAATACACCGGCGGGGAATTATAGTTATGGGACGGCCTGTTATGACAATCAATGCAGTCCATCGTCCTCGCTGCAGATACAGCAAGAATACTATCTGATATGGGATTGGTGTCGTTTCTGTAAACAGTTACTTGTCCGGTTGATTTGTTTGTATATTTTACGTAGGTTATATTCTCTCGTTTGTCATTTTCTGAAATATATTCAATGCTTACCGACGGGTTAATATGCCAGTGAATTCCTTCCTTCAGACCCAGGCCGCTGTATTCAGGTCCGGTCTTCATCTGCAGTACAATGTCCCATTCAGAATTTAATGAATCGGCAAGAAAATATTTATTGGTCCATAGTGTACGGGCATAAAATTTTTGCGGCCAGTGACATCTTTCACATGTCTCCCTTGCAGGACGCAGGTCATGAAGTGGTGTTTCAATCGGATGGGGATAGGTTTTTGCTATCACTGCATATACCTGGTGCAACCCTGAAAGCTTTGATTTAACATACCATGACGCGCCTGATCCTACATGACATTCCACACAGGCTACATTTGCATGAGGGGAATTCTGGTAAGCTGTGTATTCGGGTTCCATAACCTTGTGGCATAAAGTACCACAAAATTCGACAGATTCGGTAATATGGAAAGCCTGAAAGCTGCCAAGGGTTGAGAGAAAAAGAATGATGATAGTCGTTACTGTAAATATAATAAAAGCATTTCTGTGCCTCAGATCGTTCAGGTCAATGCGGGGATATTTCCCTTCCTCATGAATTCCGCTTTTCCGAAATATTCTTCTCTCACGGATCATTCCCACAGGTATCAGCAAAAGCCCGAATATCAGGAAACCCGGAAGAATGATATAGATAAACAAACCAAGGTTTGTGTTCGCTTTATTAAAAATTGTTGAGATAACAAACAATACAATTATAAGTGCCAGGTTGATAATGGCAATAATTGAACCTATAATTGTTAACCAGTTTTTAGAGGATGGTGGAAGTTTCATGTGGCCGGCTAATTTTTAAGGTTAAGGTCAAGAATGAGTATGAGTAAAAATAGAAAATTAATGGATTATTAATCCTCCAATATACATTATTTATTAAAACAGATTATTGGATATGATGAAAGATCATAACAGAATGAATCACAGGAAAGGCAAAACCTTATCGCAAACTGATAAGCAGATTAAATTTTAATCGTTCAATCGGGTTATTCATCATCATCAATTATCTGAGAAATAACACGCCTGAGACTCTGATAGGTTTTAATGACCTCCAGATCGGGGTGTTCATCTGCTACATTCTGGGGAGGATTGTAAAGTATTCCGTGGTCTGCTCTTCTGAGCATCGAAATATCGTTGTATGAATCTCCAATGGCAATTACCTTATACATAAGACTATGAAGTGCATCAACTACATGTCTTTTTGCATCTTCCTGTCTGAGATTGTAATCTCTGATTATACCTTCTTTGTCAGTAGTAAGATGATGACAGAGGAGCGTTGGTCTACCCAGTTGTCTTATGAGGGGTTCGGCAAATTCGGTAAAAGAATCTGTAACCACAATAAGCTGGGTTTTGGTTCTGAGCCAGTCGATAAATTCCAACGCGCCGGGAAGTGGTTTGAGAAGGGAAATAACATTCTGTACGTCACGTAAAGTCAGTCCATATTTTTGCAGAAGCTCAAGTCTTCTCTTCATGAGGACATTATAGTCACTAATTTCACGAGTTGTAAGTTTCAGCTCATCTATACCAGTATGCTGCGATACACTTACCCATATTTCGGGTACAAAAACTCCTTCGAGGTCTGAACAAACAAGATACATGAGATTCTTATTTAAAATATTTAAGTATAAAATCCTTTAATAACCCGTAATTATTTTCCATGCAAACAAAATCTTCAGGTCTCATTTCCAATCCTGACAGAGAATTTGGCAATGGAGGGTAAATATTTAAAATTTGTTGCAGTTCCAGCGGAAATTTTGCAGGATGAGCCGTTTCAAGAGCTATTGATAAAGATTTCCCGGTCATTGATCTCTTATTTATTCCTGAATATTCTTTTAACCCCTTCCAGGCTATTGCTCCATGTGGTTCGAGTAAAAAATTGTATTTTTTGAATGTTTCATCAATTGTACTCCTTGTCTCTTCATCTGTAACACTCACAGCAAACAGATCCTCACGCATCTGATCCATATCAGGTTGTTTGATAATGGTTCCAGTTTCATTCATTATACCCCTGTAAAAAGCAACAATTCTAGCCAGGTTGCTTGGATGGCCAACATTCATAGCGCTGGAAATGCAGTTCTTCGATGGATTTATCGGTTGATAGATTCCTGTATGAATGAATTCCGGGACTTCGTTGTTCGCATTCGTTGAAATGATAAATTGTTTTACCGGAAGCCCCATTTTCTTCGCAATAAGTCCCCCCATCAGATTACCAAAATTGCCCGATGGCACACTGAAAATGACCTTTTCATCAATATATGCAGCGAGCTTTGCAAAGGCATAAAAATAGTATACCGATTGTGGCAATAGTCTCCCGATATTTATTGAATTGGCTGAAGTAAGTGGAACTGACGAAAGCTCCGGATCCAAAAAAGCCAGCTTAACCAGCTTCTGGCAATCATCAAACTTCCCGTCTAAAGCAATGATTTTAATATTATTTTGCAAAGTGGTCATCTGTTTTCGTTGCATCATGGTCACCTCTTTTTCCGGAAATAATATTATTGCATTGATGTTTTTTAATCCGTAAAATGCATTGGCCACAGCACTGCCTGTATCCCCCGATGTTGCAGTAAGTATCGTAAGATGTTGATTGTTAAGAGATAAATAGTACTGCATCAGCCTGCTCATCATCCTCGCCGCAAAATCTTTAAAAGAGGCAGTTGGTCCCTGATCAAGACGCATAATATACTTCCGTCCATATACTTTTTCTAATGGCACCTCAAAGTTATACGCACCGGCACATAGCTCTGATAATTCTTCTTTATCTATTTCATCTCCAATAATTTTGTTGAGGACATAAAAAGCAGTTTCATGATATTCTTTGAATGAAAGACTCTCCAGCTCACCGGGAGTTATTAGTGGTAAGGAAGTCGGTAAATATAATCCTCCATCAGGAGCCAGACCTTTGAGAAGAGCTTCTTTAAAAGTAACCTCAGGCGACTTTAAGTTTGTTGAATAATATTTTATTGGGTTTTTTTTCAAATAATCGTGTTTTACTTTTGTCCTTATACCCCCAACCCCCCAAGGGGGGCTATAGACACCTGGTTCTTGTTTATGTAACTCTTTTTCTATATTAAACTTATTATTCTACTTTTCCTGACTTTTGCCTTTTGCCTTTTGACCTTAACCTTATACGTTAACCACCCGCATCAGGTCGGCAAATACCCCGGCGGCGGTTACTTCTGCACCTGCTCCGTATCCTTTGATCACCATGGGAAGCTCATTATATCTGTTTGAGGTAATGAGGATAATATTATTGCTTCCTTCAAGATAAAAAGAAGGATGTTCCGGTCCGATTTCAAGAAGTTCAACCTTTGCTTTGCCCATTTCCATAGTTGCAAAAAATCTCCACTTCAGGTTACGTGAAGTCAGCTTCTTCCTTTTTTGTTCGAATTCAGCATCATATTCCCTGACTTTTTCAAAGAAATTATTCAGATCGCCCTCGAAGCATTCATCGGGTAAGAATTTTTTAATATTAACATCTTCTTTTTCTATGGTATAACCAGCTTCGCGTGCCAGTATCATAATTTTTCTTACAACATCTGTGCCACTAAGGTCTATCCGNNGAAAGCACAGCTTCTACCTTAAGTATTTTGTCTCCACTAAGAACAAGGTCATTAATTGTTTTTATTATAGGCAATCCGGCCCCCACAGTTGTTTCGTACATAAATCGGACCCCACGCTCATTGGCAATGCTTTTCAGTTGTTGATAATAACTTTGTGCCGATGAACAGGCAATTTTATTTGCAGTTACAATTGAAACATATCGTGAAAGAATCTCTGCATATCGCGATGCCACATCTTCATTGGCTGTACAATCAATAAAGACGGCATTCCTGAGATTCAGCTTGGTCATTTGCTGAATAAAAACTGATATATCTCCTTTTTCCCCGGAGGTTTTAAGCGCTTCTTTATAGTTTTCCAGAGGAATACCTTTCTTATCGATAATCATTTTCCTGGAATTGATCACTCCGATAAGATTTATCTTCAGGTTATGTTCAGATACAAGAGTGGTATATTGTTTTTGAAGTTGTTTCATAAGACTCGATCCTACCAGACCTATACCAGCTATGAACAGATACATCTCCTTGAACCGTGAAAGGAAAAAACCGTCATGGATTACATTAAGCGCTTTTTTCAGACTCTCATTCTTTATGACAACTGAAATATTCAGCTCAGATGAACCCTGGGCTGTTGCAACGACATTTATCCCGTTCCTTCCAAGAGACTTGAAAAGTGTGGCCGAGATCCCCGGCGTGTTCTTCATTCGTTCACCTACTATCGCAATAATCGAGAGATTTTTCTCGATCAGGATCTTTATTTCCTTATTAAGTTCAATTTCTATTTTGAACTCATCATTTATGGCATGTGCAGCAATTACCGAATCTGTCGGACTTACTGCGAAGGTTATTGAATACTCCGAAGAAGCCTGGGTTATCAGGACTATATTGATATTTTTTCTGGCCAATGCTCCGAAAAGTCTCATGGATGTTCCTGTAACACCAACCATTCCAGTTCCCTGCAGTGTTATAAGGTCAATATGGTCGATTGATGAAATTCCTTTTATAGGGCTTTTATTGTTATCTATTGACTTATTGCTGATTATTGTCCCTTTTGCCGTGGGATTGAATGTATTTAAGACAAGAATAGGAATGTTTTTTTTGTATACCGGGCGCAGTGTCGGAGTGTAAATTACTTTAGCACCGAAATGAGATAATTCGATGGCTTCGGAGTAGGTAAGATTTTCGATTGCGTAGGCTCTTTCGACTTTCTTCGGATCAGCTGTCATAAATCCATCGACATCAGTCCATATTTCCAGACTATCGGCATTTAGCGCCGCTGCAAAAATAGAAGCTGTATAATCTGAGCCTCCTCTTCCCAGGGTTGTTGTTTCACCTCTCGCATTGCTTGCAATAAATCCAGGAATTATTATGCGTTTTTTTATCCCTGCAAGATTTTTCGCTATCAGGCTGTTGGTCTTTTCAAAATCGACGGTAGCATATCCGAAGTTGCTGTCTGTCTTGATAAAATTCCGTGTATCTATCAGACGACTATCTGCGATTAAGTTGCTTATTATCAGTGATGACAAAATCTCACCGGTGCCAAGTGCCTGGTCGAGTGAATGTTTGCTTAGTTCACGGAGAAGATAAATTCCATTCAAAGTTTCTTTCAGATCGTCTGTGATATTCCTGATATCCTCAAAAACCACATTCTGTTTATTTCTGGGAATCAATTGTTTTGCAAAATCTATATGTCTGGAGATAACCTTTTCAAGAAGGATCATATACTCATCATCCCTGTTTGAAGCGAGTTCGCTTATATGTTTAAGCTCATCAGTAATTCCCTGGAAGGCAGATACAATGATCAGGCATGGAGAATCCTCCGATTCAATTATTTTTTTAACTCCCCTTATTCTTTCAGGAGATCCGACAGAGGTACCGCCAAACTTCAGAACTTTCATTATGTAAAGCTATATAAAATGAAAATGCATCTCAATAGATGCACAAAAATCAGCCGTAAAAATAGCAAAAATAAGGTAAAATGGCGTAATGAATTAAAAATATTAAACATATATGGCATTATTGTGTGAAGTAAGAAGCCAGAAGTCCGGAGTAATATCAATCTTCTGACTTTTTACTTTTGCCTTTTGCCTTTTGTCTTTTCACCCTTTTCCCTCTTTCTCAAGCTTCCTGATAATTGAGAAGATGAAAGCCGCAGATGTCAGACAACACACAACGAAAACCAGCCAGAGCTGCCACAATTCGACTTTATCCCATAAGAGCGTTCCAACAAAAAGAAGTTTATTCCCAACTGCTGTGGCAAGAAGCCATCCTCCCTGCATTAGTCCCTGGAAACGGGAGGGAGCAACTTTTGACACAAATGATAACCCCATCGGACTGAGAAAAAGCTCCGCTACGGTAAGTACAAGGTAAATGCTTATGAGCCAGTATGATGATACTCTTTCAGAATCGGGGACTGTTGCGCCCTTGAGTAAATGCGGTGAGGGCAGGTTTAATGAACTTATCAGTAAAATAATAAAGCCGGCGGAAGCAATTATCATTCCGAATCCAATCTTTTTTGGTACTGAAGGCTCAATGTTCTTCTTTTTCATCCAGGCAAAAAATCCCATAACGGGAAAAGTAAGGGCAACAACAAATAATGGATTGAATGACTGAAATATTTCAGGGGATATTGGGTTCATTGCAACTGCAGATACAATCTTGTAATATGCTGTAATAAGAGAAAGAATAAACAGCAATCCTCCGATTATTCTGACTACTACCCCTGTACCCTTTCTTAAGAGAAGTACAAGACCTGCCACGGATCCGCAAACAGCAAGAAGAGATAAAACGTTGAAGAAAAGATTTGTGAATGGTGTAACACTTTTGGCGCTGTAATCGCGGGCAAAGAGTGTAAGTGTCAGTCCATTTTGATGGAATGACATCCAGAAAAATATAACAACAATAAATACCAGAATGAGTGCTACAATTCTCGACATCTCTTCTTTCCTTGCAGTAAGTATGATCCAAGTAACAAAGGCAGGGAACAAGCCGAAGGCAAAACCTGTTGGCCATCCGACCTGAGGAATGAAATGAAGTCCAAATGCTGTTATGACCATTGCCCCAGCGGCAGCAAAGAGTGTTATCAAATTAAAATCAACTCTTTCGGAGACCTCAATTGTTTTCTTTTCCTTATTCGGAAGGTATTTGTTAAATATTAAATAGACCAGAAGTGATATTACCATTGTACATGCTGCTATTCCGAAGGCATAATTGTAACCTCGTGAAAATACTTCAAGGTATTTATGCGCAAACAAGGAAAGATCAGCTACATGTCCGCTAAGATTTACTTTGTCAGCCAGTTGCTGTAAAGTGGAAGTATCGGTAAGCGTGCCATTGATATACTGATGGCAAAGGGATGGGAGGCTGGCATCGTGAATAAAACCATTTGTTTTGAGCCACCAGTTTCTCATTCCTGTTGCTGCAAAAGGAGCAAACAGGGCCCCGATATTGATCCCCATATAGAAGATCATGAAAGCTGAATCTCTTAAACTCGCGTACTTAGGGTCATCGTACATCTGTCCAACCACAGCCTGAAGATTGCCTTTGAAGAGGCCATTTCCAAGGGCAATAGTGAAAAGTCCGATTATGGTGATTGTCAATGTCATACCTGGAACGGCCATAATAATATAACCTGCAAACATTATCAGAATTCCTGACAGGATTACCAGTTTATACTTCCTGGTTGCATCGGCGAGTATTCCTCCAAGCAGGGCAAGTGCATATATACTGAAATAGAACCAGCTGTATATTTCTCCGGCTTTTTCGGCTGAAAGGCCGAATTTGGCCTGTAAAAAAAGTACCAGTATAGCCATCATGGTGTAAAATCCGAACCTTTCTCCCATATTTGAGAAGAAGGCTACCAGTAATCCTTTGGGATGATTCTTTAACATTTTTTATATTTAAATTGTGTAATATTATTAACCTTTCAGGTCAGTTTTTTATTTTATGAGTATCTGGAATCAAGCATAAAAACCCATTGATATTCAAGTAGTTTGCAATTTCTTATTCATGATTGCCGATAGTCATATTTTATTTTAATTCTCTCTGTTTAATATATTTCCAATTATCTCAAATTATTTCCACATATCTCCAACTGGTTTTTCTCATTTCTTGTTTTTGACAATGAACAAATGTATAATTCTTTTTGAACTGCAAATGTCTCGTTTGAGTTCTTTTTTGTTCTATATATTGAAGCATCCTTTTAATAAACGGATGAAGAGTGTAAATTTGTAAAGAAAATATAACCGGAATGAAAATATTCAGAGGTGATCAAATAAGGCTGATTGATGAAACTACTATTAAGGAGGAGCCGGTAGCATCTATCGATCTGATGGAAAGAGCTGCAATACAGGTGGTAAAATGGTATCTTTCACGGTTCGAAAGATCGAGACGTATTTTCATTTTTACCGGCCCTGGAAATAACGGGGGTGATGGACTTGCAGTTGCACGATTGCTGGATAATAACCGCTGCGAAACAGCAGTGTATTATATCGAATTTGCTAAAAAGACTTCTGATGACTGGAACACAAATCTAAGCCGGCTTAAAGCAGAAACTAAGGTTAAAGTTAATTATATCAATAGTTCTGATCAGTTTCCTGCTATCTCATCAGGTGATATAATAATTGATGCAATTTTAGGATCTGGCCTCACACGGCCTGTTGAAGGTCTGGCGGAAGAAATTGTAAAATGCATGAACCGGAGTGATGCAACAATCATCTCTATCGATATTCCTTCTGGTCTGTTCAGTGAGGATAATACTCAGAATTTCTCTGATGGCATTATATCAGCCGATTACACTCTTAGTTTTCAGTTTCCGAAGCTTGCATTTATGTTTCCCGAGAATGCCAATTATGTCGGAGAATGGGAATTACTGCCTATAGGGTTAAGCGCACATGCTATCCGAAACACCAATTCCTTTTTCTTTTTAACAGGAAAGAGAGAGGTTGCTCCTTTGCTAAAGAAACGAAACAAGTTTGATCACAAAGGCACCTTTGGCCATGGTCTGCTGATCGCCGGATCATATGGCAAAATGGGTGCTGCGGTGCTTGGAGCATCATCTGCCCTACGAACCGGTATCGGACTTATTACATGTCATGTGCCTTCATCCGGAGTTGTAATTCTTCAGAGTGTTGTGCCAGAGGCAATGGTTGAATCTGACAGGAATGAAAATCATCTCTCCGAGCTCGGAAATCCTTTGTCCTTTGGTGCAGTCGGGATAGGACCTGGCATCGGGACTGACCCTGAATCTCAAAAAGCTGTTCATAAACTTCTGACAAAATGTAAAAGATCATTAGTAATAGATGCAGATGCTTTGAATATTATCTCCCTGAATCATGACTGGTTTTCTCTTATTCCCGAGGGAACAATTCTGACACCGCATCCTAAAGAATTTGAAAGGCTTGCGGGGAAAACTGAGAATAGTTACCATAGATTAATCAGGCAGATACAGTTATCGGTTGAGCAAAAATGTGTAATAGTTCTTAAAGGTGCCAACACTTCAATCACAACTCCCGACGGGAATGTATTTTTTAACAGCACGGGAAATCCGGGTATGGCAACTGCAGGAAGTGGCGATGTACTGACCGGAATATTGCTATCCTTGCTTTCTCAGGGATACACTCCTGAAAATGCTGCAATTCTGGGCGTATATCTTCATGGTCTTGCGGGTGACCTGGCAGCAAAAGAAATGTGTTATGAATCAATTATAGCTTCGGATATTATTAAAAACCTTGCAAAGGCGTTTAAAAAACTGAGAGAATCCTGAAACTTTTTGACATTGTGATCATCAATTGGGGGGATGAAACAAGTCCTTTGTTACCCTTTGTGCAATCCTTTGTGTACCTTTGTGGGAAAATATAATTCATACATTGAACAAATAAATATCTATATGAAAACAATTATAAGACTTTCAGGATTGTTGGTAATCTTATTACTTGCTTATTCATGCGCTTCCAGTAATAAATTTGGTGATTCAAATGCTATTATATTACCTCTTTCTGATAGCACGGCATTACGAAGCGGGAGTATTGTATATGGTCTTCCAATGACGGTATTTAATGTAGTCGTCGACATGGAAAGAACAATCGAAAAGCCCGGCCCTTATGCTCAGTATGCTGAGGACTTGCTGGGTTTAAGTAATGTTATTAAGAACGAAAGTGAATCATGGTCAATTGAGGGGATAAACATAAAATCGCGCGACGAGTTAGATCCTTCTGAGTATTACGTGATTTCCAGTACTTCACTATTTCAGACAAATGTTCTCTCCCTTAAAAAGGAAGGACTTATTATGGATCTTAATCCATCGATATATAATGCAACCGGGAAACTAGGCAATACAAAAGAATCAGATGATATCCAGGAACACTCTCTAGATCTTGGTTCCGATGAATATTTCCAGTTACAACGCGACACTGTTTACAAACGATTGAATGTCGATTCTTCTTTCGTCCGTATACCATACATAGTTGAAAAGAAAAAGAAGCTTACTCTTGATCAGCTGGCTGAGAAGGCAGCAAAGAGACTGATGGAACTGAGAGACGGAAAACATCTGATTCTTACAGGTGAAGCGACAGTATTTCCTCAGAATGATGCAGCTATAAACGAAATAAACCGTATGGAAAAAGCTTATACAGAACTGTTTACGGGTAAGACTCTGAAAGAAAAATTCATATTTTCATATCAGATAATACCTCAGAAGGCAATGACAGGTAAACCTGTTACATTGTTTCAGTTCTCAGAGCTTACCGGTCCTGCTAAAAGTGTATCTAATGGCGGAAAGCCCGTTACGATTGAGTTTACTCCTGAAAAGAAAACAAAAAATCTAACAATTATTAACAGGGCACAGACAAAATCCGAAGCCCAAAAGTTTGATAAATTATTTTACCGCGTTCCTGATGTAGTTAACATAAGAATTAATCTCGGAACCGAGGAACTGCTTAGCTCACGGAAGCTGATCTATCAGTTCGGAGAGGTAATACAGTTACCGGCGAATTATATTATTGGAAAGTAAGGTTTGAATAAGAATTTGCCTCTGTGGCCCTCTGTGCTTCTTTGTGGTTCTCTGTGTAACTATTAACTAAGAACTGACACGGAGTTACACAGAGGAGCACAGAGTATCACAGAGAAAACCGTAAATAAAGAAAAAAATACTTTTATTTCACTTTTCCTTGAAAGCTCTTCTGGTAATCCTCAAACTTTTGTGTTGTATATGTTTTATCGGCGAAATAGTTAAGTATTACTTCCATCTCTTTTGGCACTTTGAAACCCGGAACCGGTGCAATTTGAAATTTGCCATCCTGCTGAGGTAAAAGAAATACAACGGTAGGATAGGATAACTGCCCGTTCAGAAGTGCAACTGCAAGCTGGTGTGCATTTCCTGATTTACCATCATTTATGAATGTCTGGCCAAAAAAGGTTATACTGTCTTTTCCTTCAGCATTAAATTTTACCGGATAATATTTATTATTTAATATGTCGGATATGATAGTATTCGTAAAAGTCTCTTTATCCATTTTTTTGCACCATCCGCACCAGTCAGTATAAGTGTCAATAAAAATAGGACGTGGATTTTGTTTGTTGAGTTTCTCAGCTTCCTGGATCGTATACCATTTTACATTTTGCTGAGAAAACGTAAGTGAGGTAAGGAGTACAAATATTATTATTGTAATAGATTTTTTCATGATTTATGTTCTTTTCAAATTTTAATACCTGAAGTTGCAAATAAACCTAAATTTTTACTAATTCACAACGCAACATTTTAAATATCATTTACACTTAATAGATTGCTTCACAAAACGGCTCTTAAAAATTTATCTTTTTAATTTGTTTGAGAAATATAATAATTACATTCACCCTCTTTAAATTAAGTCACGGAACCGCATATGGAAACTATTACAAATACTCTTAGGGATTCAAAAACCGCACGATGGACAGCGCTGACCATCGTCTCATTTACAATGCTTTGCGGATACTATATCGCTGATGTAATGGCCCCTTTGAAACCGATGCTTGAGAAGGAACTTCTCTGGAACAGCACAGAATACGGATTCTTTACAAGCGCCTACGGCTGGTTCAATGTTTTCCTTTTAATGCTGATCTTCGGAGGAATTATACTCGATAAAAAAGGGGTCCGTTTTACAGGAAATATGTCAACAATTATTATGGTAGCAGGGACCGCCGTTAAGTACTGGGCTATTTCTACCCATTCCCTTGATGGTATGCATATTATTGGCATGAAAGCCCAGGTGGTTGTAGCTGCACTTGGTTATGCTGTATTCGGAGTAGGTGTGGAGGTGGCAGGTATTGTTGTTTCCAAGGTAATAGTCAAATGGTTCAAGGGCAAAGAAATGGCTCTTGCAATGGGTCTTCAGCTTTCCTCGGCACGTCTTGGCACCGCACTGGCATTATTTGCATCTTATCCTCTTGCAGTGTGGATGGGGGGTGTGGCAAAACCAGTGTTTCTGGGTCTCATCCTGATTTGCATAGGTATGATTTCTTTTTTCATGTACACTATACAGGACAAGAAACTCGATAAATCCATTGCTGCAGAGGCTTTGATTTCAGGTTCTGAAGAAGAGGAGTCATTTAAAATGGCTGATATGTGGTTTATAATTAAAAACAAAGGCTGGTGGTATATTGCTATTCTTTGTGTATTGTTCTATTCAGCAGTTTTCCCCTTTTTAAAGTATGCTTCTGACCTGATGATTAATAAGTTCGGAGTGAATCCGCTTGTAGCAGGAACAATACCTTCGCTGCTACCTTTTGGCACTATTCTCCTCACTCCGGTTTTCGGAAGTCTTTATGACAGGAAAGGGAAGGGCGCCACGCTGATGATAATCGGAGCAATCCTTATTATACTTGTCCATACCTTGTTCTCTGTTCCTTTTCTTAATTTCAAATCTGTTGCAGTGGTACTGATCATTGTCCTTGGCATTGGATTTTCTCTGGTTCCCTCGGCAATGTGGCCTTCTGTCCCGAAGATAATTCCCGAAAAGCAGTTAGGTTCCGCATATGCATTGATTTTCTGGGTTCAGAATTGGGGATTGATGGGAGTTCCGGCGTTGATAGGATGGGTACTTGATAAATATTGTATTACAGGAACGAGGCTGGTGGATGGCGTCAGCATTCCAAATTACAATTACACTATTCCAATGATGATATTCACAGGATTCGGAGTACTTGCTCTTATATTTGCATTCCTTCTTAAGGCTGAAGACAAGAAGAAAGGGTATGGCCTTGAACTTCCCAATATTAAAGAATAAACTCCCATGGTACCCTCTGGCGCAGCTGATTAATTACTTGAATGATTAATTTGTTTAAAAAATTTAATAATTACATTTACCTTTCAAATACTTAAATCTAAACTAACAATCATGGAACAAATAATCAATACTTTACGCGATTCAAAAAAGGCGAGATGGACCGCATTGATCTTTGTGTCAATGTCGATGTTCGGTGCGTACTTTTTTAATTATGCCCTTTCACCTGTTAAACCGATGCTCGAAAGTGTGCTGGGATGGAACAGCTCCGATTTCGGTATATATACATCCTCCTATACATGGTTTAACGTGTTTTTATTCATGCTCATCTTCAGCGGGATCATACTTGATAAAATGGGTGTGCGTTTTACCGGCCTGGCTGCCACTTCCATGATGGCGATCGGAACCGGACTTAATTACTGGGCTCTCAGGCATGTGTTCCCGGAAGGAGCTATGATTTTTGGAATCAAAACCCAGGTAATAATTTCCGCAATCGGATTCGGAATATTTGGTGTCGGAACAGAAGCAGGTGGAATCACCGTATCGAAATCAGTTGTTAAATGGTTTAAGGGAAGAGAAATGGCACTGGCTATGGGTATGCAGATGTCTATTGCACGTCTTGGCACCGCTCTGGCTCTTGGAATAGCATTACCTCTGGCAAAATCCTATTCTTACTCCTCTCCGGTATTGCTTGCCTTTGTGTTTATGCTGATAGCTCTATCCTCCTTTATCATTTACACATTTATGGATAAAAAACTCGATGCATCAATTGCCCAGAGTGTTAATGGAAAGACCGTAGAGGAAGCTTTTGAGCTTAAGGATATTCTTTTTATTATTAAAAACAGGGGGTTCTGGTATATTGCCATACTTTGTGTTTTGTTTTATTCGGCCGTATTTCCGTTTTTGTTCTATGCAACTGATCTGGTGATCAATAAATATCACGTAAATCCAAACCTTGCAGGGTCAATTCCGGCATTGTTGCCTTTGGGAACTATTTTTCTTACACCTTTATTTGGTACTGTTTATGACAAAAAAGGGAAAGGCGCAACAATCATGATTATTGGTTCGTTAATTTTGATTTTCGTTCATAGTGTACTAACGATTCCATTTTTGAATGCATGGTGGCTGGCAGCAGCAGTGGTAATTATTCTGGGAATTGGTTTTTCACTGGTTCCGGCAGCCATGTGGCCTTCAGTTCCTAAAATTATTCCGGAAAAACAACTGGGAACAGCTTATGCCGTTATATTCTGGATTCAAAATATCGGATTGTGGATAATTCCTCTGCTGCTGGGAATTATTCTTAACTCAACAAATCCCGATGTATCGCCAAATAAAATTGCCGTTAAGGAAGCAATGACCAGTGCATATAAACAGGTATTATCTGCAAATTCTTTTAATCTTTCGGTTAAAGAAATATCCCAGTTTGCTGAGAAAGCCTGCAGCAGGACAATCGACTCTCTGGTACAGAATACAACCTATGAGTCTGTAAAAATCTCAACAGCTGATTTGGGTAGTCTGAAAAACAGTATTTCAGTAAGCACAGCCAGCGTTCTTACGGGAATTAATCCGGCAGAAGGAAAAGTGAAATTTTATAAGGATATTGAAACAAAGACCGCGGAAGCAATCTATCCGATAATTGAAAAGACAAAGCTGAACCTGAGATATAATTATTTCTTCGATCTGGTAATGTTCACTTCGCTGAGTATACTTTCCTTATTATTTGCGTTCCTGCTGAAAGCAGAAGATAAGAAGAAAGGTTACGGACTCGAATTACCTAATATCAAAAAGTAATCCTTTGTGAACCTTAGTGTTAACCTTTGTGTCCCTTAGTGGTAAAAAATTAATTCATTTACCACAAAGGAATACGAAAGAAAAAAAGAGTTTATATGAATGCTAACGAGTTTGAAAGAGCAAAAATATTCAGCTTCAGTGAGTCGATAGATTACTCTGCCGGAGGCATTGTAAGTAAAACTGTTATTAAAAAGCAGACAGGAAACATCTCGCTGTTTTCATTTGACAAAGGTGAAGCGTTAAGTGAACACACTGCACCTTTTGATGCTATGATCCAGGTTGTTGATGGCAAAGGTGAAGTGGTAATCGGAGGGAAATCATTTATCCTTGAAGCTGGACAGAGTATCATTATGCCTGCAAATATCACCCATGCAGTTAATGCCGTAGAGAAATTTAAGATGGTTCTCACGATGATCAAAAGCAGTTGAAACAGCATACAATGCCAGATACTTGGTACTTCTTAAAAATTTGTTATTGCATAGCGTAAACCAGTTTCAGATAGCATACCGCATTTGATATGAATTCGATATGGCCTCTTTACTTTCTTTTATTAGTTCATATTTCATGGTTTCTGTATCCATAATAATTCCCTGGAAACGGCCCAGAGTGCAGGCTCCGCTATTCAGATACCGTTTTTTCTTGTTCAGATAGTAGGTATGATGTGACTCAAGCTTATGCGTATGTCCAAGAATAACAACATCATGATCTTTCAGAAGTTTGAGAGCATAAGTAAGATATTTTATTGTATTATATTTTTTCGGGATATGGTTTATCTCATCTTCGATGGCAACTATTTTGAAATAAATATCCATCATCCATTTAGAATGTGAAAATCTTTTCAGTAACGTTAAGCCATATTTGCCGATTGCACGACCTAACCTATTCCCATTCAGCCAGTCGGCATTATGTCCGTGTTCAATATGAATTGTCTGTCCCTGGGAATTGTGAATGTCAAAATAATCCACAGCAAATTCATTAACTAAGTCATGATTTCCTCTTACAAAAATGAAATCATTATCACTGAAATACCTCATAAGGATAGGGTTGGCTTTTTTAATGTCTTCATAAGAATATTTTATCAATTCAAATACATCGCCATTGAGTATCACCTTATCGATTGAGTGGATATCTCTGATTCCTTCAATATGCATGATCAGGTCCATCTCATCCCATTGAAATGTTCCGAAATTATCACAAGCGTCAATATGCAAATCAGATAAAACAAGAATATTCATAATTTAAATTCCGTTACTGTAACTTTAAAATATAATCAGAAACCGGGCCAACTCCGTTACTGATGGCAGCGTTTTTAATATTATTTCGTATTGAATTGTAAAATTCATTGTCAGTCAGAAGTTTGTGAAGCACATCAGGAAGGAATCTTGTATTCTTCTCAAGTATGCCCATTTTACTCTGGCATACAAATTCCATATTCCCTTTTTCCTGCTCCCAGATGTAATTGTTAATGACTGGTACCTTACCCATCATAAGGATTTCCATTGAGGTAGAAGCCCCGCATTTGGTTATTACCACATCAGATATGCTTACAAGTGAATGTACAAAGTCAATAAAACCATATACCTTCAGATTATCAATCGCGTATTTGCTTTTCAGCTTCATTGCTTTGTCATACAATTTCTGGTTTTTCCCGCATACGATAGCAATTTCAGCATCCATGTTTCTGGCAATTATCCTTTTCAGTATTTTCTTGCCCTTGGGCATCCCTTCGCCTCCGCCCATTATAAGTATTATCCTGGAATCGATCTCAAAGCCCAGTTTTTTACGGATCCTTATCTTTTTGAAATCACTAACTTTTTGGGAGAATTTACTGTCGAGAACAAAGGGAAATACATGTAATTTGTTTTTATCAATACCCTTTTCTATACATTTTTCTTTAAGTAAATCACTGAATACCACATAATTTTGCTTCTTCTGAAGAAACCAGATAGGATGAGCAGTAAAAGGATCGGTTACAACTGTTATAACCGGAATATCAAGATTGTGAGATTTTAATATTTCAAAAACAGGTTTGATAAGAAAAAAATGAAAAACAACTATTTTCTTTGGTCGTGTTTCCAGTATCTGTCTTTCGATTCCGGGTCTGACAAAATATGAAACTAGAGTTGCCGTAAATTTCGAAACTAATGTGATCTTATGCAGTGCATAAAGAAATTCAAATGTCCAGGCTGCTTTGTTAATAGCGTTTTTATAACCGTCTTCTATAACTTTCTTCACAAACAAATTTGATTCGGATAACCCGTCTACCAGCAGGATTTCAACATCAACCCGTCTCTTCATTTTTATCTTTTCCGCCACGGCTTTTGCAGGAGCCAGATGGCCGCCTCCTGTTTTCAGATATAAGAATAGATATTTTCCCAAGGCCTTGCTTCTTTGATGACCCTCAAAAGTAAATCAGCTTTGTTATCAACCTGTTACATTATTAATAAAAATATATTAATATTAAGCGTGTTATCTTTTCAGTGGATCGTTGCTTGAAGTGAAGGTTCCTGTTCCAAGAAAATCAAGAATATTGTAAGTGCCGTATTTCCGCGCTTTCAGAAATATGTCCAGGCTGCTTCAGCTAGATGTCCCCTGACAAGCAAATCGAAGAGCCATTGATCGGAATACGGGGAATTCTGTTGTTTTATACCGGCGCCTATCTCACCTAATCATCTCTGCTTGGTCTTTAGGATTATTCCATCTTTTTATAAAGTTTTGAGAGGATATATGGCAATTTAAGGACCATATTTCATACGGCAGTAACGAGCCAATATTTTTCATGTAAATCCTTTTGGACTAAATGATCAGCAGTCATTTATGCAACTGATACTCTTTGCGCTATTTCCTAAAAAGTTGTTTTATCCTTAAAGACCGAATAAAACAACGCAGGAGAAAATAATTATGGAAACAAATATAATTGTCATCGATATCTCCATAAACAAATTTCCATTTGAGTTCATTTTATCCTGGGTTAAGTTCTGAACATCGTTATTCATATGCTATTATTTTTAGTTCCACCTTTTTCAGATGTAACAAAAATAGAGGCAAGATGTTACAATGGTGTTTTAAAAAAATTAAAAAAATGTTAAGTTAATATCAAAGAGTATGTCCGCAGGAAAATATCAGCTGTCGTTTAATAAACAAGTATTTAAAGTTAAAACTTCTTTGGTTAATCTCGCTGACGGAGAAATGAGCGATCTGTAGTTAAGAATGGAAAGGATATAATGATTGCTATTCAAAAATTCACCCGGCGATAGTCATTTATAAAAACTTCTATTGCAGATTTGATTTTATCCCTTACAAGCCTTGTTTGAGCTAATATCTCCTCATGAGTGCCTTTGAAAGAAGAAGGATCTTCAAATGACCAGCTGATTCTTTTGGTTACTCCGGGGAATACAGGACAACGTTCCGCATTAGCAACATCACAGACCGTGATTACAAACTGAAACATGCGACCTTGTTTAAATAAATCAAATGCGCTTCTGGTTTGCTTGTCGGAAATATCAATACCTGTTTCCTGCATCGCTTCGACTACAAAAGGGTTCAAAGTACCAGGTTCCAGACCGGCGCTTTCAGCTGAAAATATTTCACCTGCCATTTGATTCAAAAAAGCTTCAGCTATCTGACTACGGGCAGAATTATGAACACACAGGAATAAGACTTTAATTTTTTCCATATCATATTCTCATTTAAAAACACTTAGAGAAAATATCAGGCCAAATTACGATATGATCTGAAATAGTTGAAGGGGAAATATTAATTTATTGTTAAGTTTTATAATCCATCCACCAACTTTCTAATCTGGTGGATGGTACATGAACATTGATGTTTTAAGAATATTGACTTAATTACGATATACCTGTTGTATTCAGGATTATCTTTATCAGCATAAATTTTTAATGGGCGCTACTTTATCAGGAAAACCATGAGCATTTAGTTCTCAATTCCAAAATGTAATAAAAAAGTAACTTGTTTTATCAGGCAATCTATTGATTTAAGTATATCTTTCAATTTAAAAGTAAAAGGTTCTTAATATATTTTATATAAGCTAAGACTAAAAGCCTGAAATTTAAACTTATAAGACCAAATGAACGCTAGAGCAGGTGCAAACCGACTGGGATATTATATTTCATTAATAATGACATTGCTGGCCATTGTAACCTTCGGAATTGCAATCTGCACTCCGCCAGTTTCCGGTCCGTTTTGTAAGGGTTCATGTATAGCGTACCCTTTTACCGATATAATTGCACGTTTCCCCGGGGATTATATATGGATGTATTCTGCATTACTGATGTTAACAGTTTTCCTCGTGTTTATTGTCTGCATTCATCAGTATGCACCTGATAATAAAAAGATATTCGCCCTTGCAGGCTTGTCTTTTTCCATTGCCTCAGCTTTTGTCTTAATGTCTGATTATTTTGTTCAGATTTCAGTCGTTCAGCCTAGCCTGGTTAACGGAGAAACAGAAGGAATTGCAATATTGACTCAGTATAATCCTCACGGCATCTTCATAGCTCTTGAAGAGATTGGTTATATAATGATGAGCATTGCATTCATCAGCCTGGTACCTGTTTATTCAGGATCTGACAGATTGAATTGTGCCATCAGGTGGGTTTTTATAATTAGTTTTGTTCTGATAATTATCTCATTTATTCTGATCTCTTTAAAGTATGGTATAAAACGTGAATACCGTTTTGAAGTCGCAGCTATAACCATTAACTACATGACTTTAATCGTGTCAGGTATATTAATGAGCAGGTTATTCAGGCGTCAATGGAGAGATAGCTTATCTTTACAAAAAGCTTTGAAAGATTTGATATGAGTTAAGATTTTTTTTACCAGCAAAAAAAAGCCTGCAATTATAGGTATAATAGCGAGATTTAAAGGACATGAGAGTATTTTAATCGGAGGAACTGGATTGGTAACCTCAATATCCGTCCTGTAAAGAAGGACTTGAGGCAACTATTTTTGAAATTAATATTAATAAATGATCCGATTGGAGGATTAAATCATGAGAAAACTGCTTGTTTATTTTAGCGGATTATCATTGGTAATATGGGGAATATTTCACTTATCTTTTACAAATAATGTAATAATATGAATCACACCATACTTGGCGCCGGAGGCTCAATTGGAAATGCACTGACATCTGAATTGCTTAAAACCAACGATAAAATCCGCCTCGTTTCACGAAGCAATTATTCTATTAAGGGAACTGAATCTTACAAGGCAGATTTAACATCCTATGAAGAAACTGTTGCAGGAGTAAAAGGCTCAGATATTGTCTATTTATGCGCCGGACTGCCTTATGATTCAAAGATTTGGGCTGACTTATGGCCTAAAGTCATTCAGAATTCTATAGATGCCTGCAAAAGTGTTAATGCTAAACTGATTTTTTTTGATAATGTTTACATGTATGGTAAAGTTGAAGGAAAAATGACAGAAGCTACTCCTTATAATCCATGCAGCAGAAAGGGTGAAGTAAGAGCAGTTATTGTAACAAATCTGGAGAACGAAATAAAAAATAAGAATATAAATGCAATTATTGCCAGGTCAGCTGATTTGTACGGACCGTATGCAACAAAAACCAGTGTTCCCTATATTCTGGTATTTGATAAACTATTACATGGGAAAAAGGCACAATGGATGATAGATCCCAACAGATTGCACTCATTCACTTACACCATCGATGCTGCCAAAGGAATGGTTCTGCTTGCAGGTCATGATGAATGCTTTAATCAGAAATGGCACCTTCCGACCTGTAACCCGCCAATTGATGGGAAAACTTTTATTGAGTTGGCCGCTAAAGAATTGGGTATTGTTCCGGATTATACTGTTCTGAAAAAATGGATGGTAAAAATGACCGGCGTTTTTAATAAAACTGTTAATGAATCTTATGAAATGCTTTATCAGAGTGAATTTGACTATATCTTCGATTCGACCAAGTTTAATAATTTCTTTAATTTTGACCCTAAGCCATATAGTGCAGGCATTTATGAAACCATTGAATTTTTAAAAGGAAATTGATGCAACGGACCTTTGCTTTCGGAAGTCATTTTTCTACATTGGTATAAACTGAGTTATAAAACAGGATATTGTATCCTCATTGAATTGTCCTGCTCTTTAACTGGGAAAGCCTCAATTACAGATTTTCTGACCGATATTAAAAAATTCTTCACCTGATTGAGGGATCCTATTTTTGTAGAAAAAACCTGCATTCACAGAATTTCTGATTCTTAATCAGCCTGTAAATGCAGGATTACCTAACCCTATTAACCAGAAAAAACTATCTGTAACTTCTTCCGAACTTGTAGATAATATTTCCACTTGTCCCGACAAAGCAGATTTTAAGACTGTCGGCTTTCAGCGAAACAACAGAAAAACCAGGTTCTGATTTGCTGAATACAGACAAGTCGTTTGTACTTGCCGGACGTGGTTCGCCTCCGGTACCTGTAACAATATACTCAACATTTTTACCTTTTTCATGAAGATGCTGGAAATCGTGATCATGCCCACAGAAGTAGAATTGTGCATGGTATTTTTCGAGAAGCGGTTTTACTCGCTCGATCATTTCCTTTGTATTCCCGTGTGTCTTGCTTGCAGAATAAACCGGATGATGGCCAAAAACCAGTTTCCATTGTTCTTTTGAGTTTTCAAGCACTCCTTTGAGCCATTTCATTTCCTTAGCCGTATCCTGTTTTGTTATTTCAGGGTATTCTCCCGGATTTTTATAGTATTCTGTAACCAGGGGAGGAGTATCCATAAAAATAAATCTGACTGAAATTGAGTCATTTACCTTTTTAGCGAATGTGTAATAATGTTCGGTCATGCGCCAGCGGCGACTGATCCTGGAATAATCAATTTCGGCCTGGGGGCTGCCTTTGTAGTCGTGGTTTCCAAGGACAGGAAACCATTCTGACTGAAGCGACAGTCCTTTGTAAATATTTTCAAAATTAGTCATCCATAATGGATCCTGGGTGGAAGCGATGCCGCTTATCTGAAAGTTATCACCGCATGATGCAATGAACTTTGCCCCAACAGTGTCGGCAGTTTTTGTCATCTGATCGGCAACTTCCTGCTGATGCTTATAACCGTTCCATCCCCAGTCGCTGACGATAAGGAAATTAAATGATTTTTTATCAAAAGTTTTCTTTGTTACAACTGGTCCGGCTTCAGATGTTGATACTTTTGTTGTTTTTGTCGTTGATGTTGCTGTTGCTGTCTTCTGTTCAGTGCATGATACAAGTATCAGAACTGAAGAAAGAAATGCAAGAAAGAATATTTTCTTTTTCATTCTTTAAGATTTAAGTTCTAAAATATTTAATGCATTTTATTGTGCAACCAGGTCAAGTATTACAAATGTGCCAGGCTTGATTTTTGGTTTTTGTCCATCCTGAGCCTGTTCGAAATCATCTGCCGAAAGGTAAATATGATGTGTCATTTTATTTACCGTTATGGTGCGGGCTCCTTCCTGTGTAGGAACATTTTCAGCAACGCTATAGTTTCCATCAGATCCTTCCTTTACCACGGTCATTGTTTTATCTCCGTTTGAGCTGTATGAACGTTTTAAAACCGGATCAAAAGCAGTGCCGTCTGATTTTGCACCAATTGGCAAAGTCGAAATTACCTTACCTGATCTGGCATCGGTTATAACCATCAATTTGTTGCTGCAGACACTGAACAGCCTATGTGCAACATTGTCTAAAGAAAGACCGGTAGGCTCTTCTCCGGGAGCTATCGGCCATACATGTTCAACTTTGCATGTTACAGGATTGATTACCGCAATGCTGCTCTTGTCTTCGAGATTGACATAGACTGTACCTCTGCCATCAGAGACAGAAAACTCCGGTTTCCCATCTAACAGAATAGTAGCCAGAATTTTATTGGTTGCAGCATCAATCACTGTTGCATTGTTCGTTTTACCGTTGAAAACAAATACTTTTTTGCTGAAAGAGTCAAACATAATTGCATCAGGACCTTTTCCTGTAACTGTGACTTTTGTTATTACCTGAAGTGATTTTGTATCAAAAATTGTTACTGAAGAGTCCTTGCCGCCGCTTATAAAACCTTTCCCGAGATCAGAATCTATAGCAATTCCATGTACTCCATTGAGCCCTGTTATCTTTCCAATAATTGTTCCTTTGGATTCATCAACCACCTGTATCATGCTGCCATGTGATATATAGAGACGGCTGTTTAGGTCATCGGAACATAAATAGTCCCATTTTTCATCTCCGTCGAGATGTATTTTATTAACAATCTTATAGTTTGAAGCTGTCTGGGCCTGCAAGAGAAAAAATGAACTTCCAAGAATTAGTGTTAATATATTTAATATTTTTTTCATTATAATTTATTTAAGTAGTCGTAATACTCTTTTTTTCAATAGCTTAATAAAATTGTTTTTTAAAGCACAAATAGTTAAAAAGGACTGACAGGTTATGTTGTCAGTCCTTTGTTGGTTTATTGAAGTATCTATTTTAAACCCTGAGCTGAAGATGGCATGTGCTTATTGCCGCTGCCGTCGGTGGGATAAGCTCCCATATCGGCATTAAGAACATCATTTGTTGCACCGGTGATGGTATAATAATTTGGAACTTTACCTGATCCTGCAAGTGTAGTTGCACCTTTGCCTTTTGCAGGAGAGCTTCCAGCCAGGCTTGGAACATTCAAATCGGAGAATATCGGATCAGTTACATCAACAGTCGGATCATAGTGAGTAAACACTGTACTGCATTTTGCAATGCCGGAACCTGTAATATCTGTAGCGGAAGCTGTTACTTTGCCGGGAAATACATTAACAAACAAAGAATCGTTTATTGCATAAACCAGGTTGTTCCCTTCCTTGCAATTAGCGAAATCTGCTTTACTCGTTATGTTTATTCCATTTCTGCAGCCGACGAGAATGTTGTTGTAAATGTTTGCAACAGTGTTTTTGTCAATTAATATTCCATTGGTGAATTCTCCGACTTTACGCCACCCGCCGTTAACAAGTGTGTTGTTAAAAATATTCATCGCAGTTTGAGGAAGATTGCTGCCCGTTTCCAATTTAATACTATTATTTGCCGCAGCCCAGATATAATTGTAAGCAATGTCTCCCATTACTCCTGATTTTATATTCATTGTTTCTCCATCCGGACCGCCCATATGTTGTAATACATTTCTTTTAACACTTGCATGAATCTGTCCTGCCAGGTGAATCCCGTCATCAACACTCCCAAAGAACCAGTTATCTTCAATTATAATTTTAGCTCCATAGTCATGAGCCTGGGTTCCTTCAATATCGATGCAAGCCTGTGTGCTTAAATCCGCAGCGGGACCACCTGTCCAGTTGATGTGAGTGAATTTGATTTTGACATTCAGGGCGTTTGAATCAGCCTGAATACCTCCCCAGTAACCAAATCCAAGAACCGGACTGGCAAAACTGGTTGTAAGTATAATAGGATTTGCATCGGTACCTACGCAAATAAAATTGCCGCTCACATTAAAAGAGAAATTGCCTTGCGCTTTTACAATGGCACCGGGTTGGATAGTCAGAGTATCTCCCTTGTTGATTGTTACATTATCAATAAGATAATAGGTAGTGTCTTGCTTAAGCATGCCCTTAATTACCCCTTTAAGGTTGTGGCTGAGCCCTTTAAAGGGAATAATTTTTGGAGTAGGAGTTACATTATCCTTTTTACAGGATACTACTAATAAGGTTAAAAATGCCACCATCAGGAATAAGAAATTGATCTTTTTCATACATTCTTAGTTTTAATAATTATAAGTTAAATTTAAATCCTATCAGAAAACTTCTTTGAGATTCCAGTGTCCGTGTGTTAATGCCATTCTTGGTCTGAAAGCGTACACTTTCATTGAGAAGGTTAGTGCCCTTAATATATAAATACGAATTTTTAAAGAGTCTTTTTTCGAGGCTTGCCCCTAAATCGTTATAAGCTAACTGATATCCGTCGAGACCGTAATTACTGCTTATGTTTACCAGGTTCCTGCCTTGCATTGTATAAGTCAGCTGGCCCATAAAACCTATACCCGGAATTCTGTATATCATTGCTACATTCAGCAGGTTTGGCGATTGGCCAGCAAGCGGACGGTCCTCGATCTTCTGAATGGTTTCACCCAGGCCGTTATTGGCATCAGGTAAATTCCATGTCTTAGGTTGAAGTATGCTTGATTTTGTATAAGTATAATTAGCGCTGATCCCAAGATTTCCGAAATATTTAATAGCAACTAATTCAGCTCCATAGTTTGTGCATTTATTTGCATTTGTGACAGTTCTGTCATTATTTCCGTTTACCTGTTCTTCAATCGGGTTTTTCAGGTATTTATAAAAAGCACCGGCCGACAGTACCTCTTCCCGCTCAGGATAAATTTCGTAACGGGCATCAAAACAGGTTCCTGTAGTATGCTTTAGATTGGGGTTACCAGAAGAATTTCCATTTGCGCTTCTGCTGGTGTAAGGAACAGTTTCAGAAATATTAGGCCTGTTCAGAGCACGG
>PMIJ01000238.1 GCA_003157015.1 Bacteroidales bacterium | reverse complement strand
ATATAACTGGCCGGGAAATGTAAGAGAGTTACGTCATACAATAGAAAAGGCAGTTATATTATGTGAATCTGATATCCTGACACCGGAAGATTTTATAATCTCACATTCATCTCAGCAAACTTCATTGCGGCAAAAACCACCAACTTTTGCCGAAATAGAAAAACAGGCCTTGCAGTCTGCCCTGAACAATAATAACGGAAGCGTTCTGAAAGCTTCAAAAGAGCTGGACATTGCAAGACAGACTATGTACAATAAAATGCAAAAATATAACCTATAGAAAGTTACAGCCATGGTATTAAATAGATTCTTCATCAATGTCCTTGCCCGGGTAGCTTTAATTGTATTAACCAGTGTATTATTGGGAATAGTGCTGCAACATCTTGACCGGGGATACTATTATACCCTGTCAGGTATGATTTTCCTGATTGTTTTACAGACCTGGTTGCTGGTAAACCAGGTTAATAAAACAAACACAGACCTGGAAAAATTCTTTTCATCGGCTCAAAATAATGACTCTTCCGTCAGGTTTTCTGAAAATCCAAAGAACAACTCATTCAGAAAATTGCATGACAGAATGAATGGTTTAAATAAGATAATTCAGAATGTTAAAATTGAAAATGAAAGAACTAGCCAGTTCTTGCAAAGTGTGGTTGACCATGTTGATATTGGACTATTATCCTTTGATACCCATGAGAAGATAAAAATTTATAACAAGGCTGTAAAAAGGTATTTGAACGTTCAACAACCTCAGTACCTATCCTCTTTAAAAACTATGAATGACGAATTATTTAAAACTATTCATACCATAAAACCGGGGCAGGAAATATTGCATAAAATAAAAATAGGTAATCTTTTACAAAGTATCTTAGTAAAAGCCACTGAACTGAAATTCGAAAGCAATATAATAAAACTGGTTTCTTTTCAGGATATTACAAATGAACTCGATAAAAAAGAACTTGATTCCTGGCAAAGATTGATCCGGGTGTTAACCCATGAAATCATGAATTCCATAAGTCCGATTACCTCTCTTACATCAGTGATTTCAGGTTACTTTAAGAAAGATGGTGATAAAAATCAGATCCCATTGGAACATATTGATCATCAAATAGTTTCTAAAACACTTTCAGGGTTGAGCACCATTGAAGAAACAGGAAAAGGACTATTGGATTTTGTTGATAAATACAGAAGTTTAGCCTCATTGCCAAAACCTAATTTAGGCAAATTTACTATTGATGGAATGTTCTCGAAATGCAAACTCCTGATGGAATCAAATATTTCAAATAATATAAAAATTACTACAAACGTTAATCCTGAAGATATTGCAATAGTAGCAGACTATGCCCAGGTTGAACAGATTCTTATAAATCTGATAAAAAACGCTATTGAAGCTTTATCGAATAAGAAGAATGGAACAATCCGCCTCAAAGCATTCTATGCCGAAGATGGTACAATAATTCAGGTTGAAGACGATGGAACTGGAATATCCGGTGATATTATTGAAGATATTTTTGTGCCATTTTATACAACCAAAGAAAGTGGTTCAGGGATAGGATTAAGCCTGTCGAAGCAAATAATGCAAAATCATAATGGCACAATTTCAGTGAACTCTGCTCCTAATAAGGGATCTGAGTTTACCTTAAAATTTTAGTTATGACTATCTACAGAGACAAAGTCCCGATAAACGGGCCGGGGTTGTCATCACATGATAAAGTTGTTAAGGTGGAGTGCAAAAACCATTACAACTGAGCGTCGGCAGGCAGCCCTATTGACTTTGTATCGTCAGCAGGATAAGTCGCAATACACGAAATTTGATAAGTGGTAATGAATTTACTCTCAAGTGTTTTGGGGTCGATTTAGAAGTTGGTTATGATAGTGATGATTGTTCCAAATTTTTATTTTTTCTTCCATTTTCATTGCCTGTCCACAACATAATTAAGTGCGATTTCTCCGTTGGTAAAATGTCTTGTTGCCAAAAGTTTAAGCTTTGATTTGTTCGCTTGCCCAGCGAACAGTGAAATTCCCTGTCCAAAAATAACTGGATTAATAAATATCCAATAAATGTCTATCAGGTCAAGTTTCATTAGTATTCGAGCAACGGTCGGGCTCCCGAAGATTAATATATTTTTACCTGTCTGTCCCTTGAGCTTTATAATTTCATTTGAAATGTTCTTGTCAATTATGATCGTATTAGTATTTCCTTCTACAGTCATAGTCCTGGAAAAAACTATCTTTTTTGCGTTGTTGTACCATTTGGAGTATAAAATTTCTCCTTTTGAGGCTTTTGGACGGTCTTTTGCTGTTGGCCAATAGCTCTCCAGAAGTTCATAAGAAATGCGACCGAATAAAGCTGTATCAGCTTCTTTTGTCAATTTGCCAACGAATATTAAATTCTCTTCGCCTGCATCAAATCCATCTAATTCACCTTTTTGTCCAGCGACAAAACCATCAAGGGATGTGTGGACAACTAATATAAGTTTTCTCATCTTTTTTGTTTTTTTGGTTTTTGCAAAGTTACTACAGAAGAGAGAGGCTTTGTTGTTATGTTAAGTTTGACTGCGTGTCCAAGTCGAGGTAAAGGGACAGAATTTGTCATGTTATGATAAAGTTGTAAAACAAGCCAGCAAAAACGATACTACTCAAATTAAGGTGTGTGTGTTTATTTTTCTATTTATCAAATATCTGGGAAATTTGCCGATCCAGCGAATCTTCGTTTTCCTTTGATGCGTTTCTCACTTTAGAAATCTGATATAATACGCTGAGGTGGGCAATCAATATAAAGGTTATTTTACTTCATATTCTGCCTTCCCGGTCACAGGAATGCCGGTTGTAGTAATACCTTCGGCAATAATCCTGACTAATGATGAATTGTCTCCATTGTAATAATTCAGAATTACTTCATTTGTACCCTCCAGATTTATATCAGGTTTCCAGTAAAGTGTTGACCTCAGATCAGGATTAAGATCAGAATTTGAACCAGTCAAATGTTGTGGGGAATAGAAAATCCGTGAAGCATTGTACCCTGAAATCCTGATCTTTGCAGTGTAATCCACAGGTTTATAAACCGCTGGTCCGCCCCCTGCCTTTGTAATCAGGTTGATAACTCCACAACCACCTCGAAGCCCATAAATAGTTGTCGAAGCAGTAAGTTTTAGTACATCTATTCTTTCGATTAGCGATATTGGTATCCATCTCAATTCATCAAAGGAGACTGGATTGCCATCAATCAATAGAATAGGATTCGGATCGCCGTTTATGGTTGATAATCCACGAAAATAGATATAATAATTCCCGTCCCTAGGTCCAACTACCTCGACTCCCGGAAATTTACCTTTCATGAGCTCAGGCAGATTTGTATAGCCTTCCATTGGCTCAGTAATTATCAGTTCACCATCTGGTTTTACATATTTTAAACGACTGCTCTCTACTTTAATGGTTTGAGGATCTTTGTGCCGCTCAGAAATAATATTTACCTCCCCAAGACTTATCGTATCAGATAGTTTGTATTTCTTTTTTATGGCCTCATTAATATTATAATAGGATTTAAGTTTACTCTGGTTGTTTTCAGCTAAGATTGAAATAGCTGACAGTTTATCGGATACTTCGGCAGGATTGTAAGTAACTGAATCCAAAGTCATCAATCCTTCCGGATGATCTTTTTTACCAATACCGCTTGCAATCAATGTTGCCTGTCCAGTCAGGTCAATGTCAGACAATTTGAATCTCCCGGGTGAGTCAACCGGAACTGTTTTTATAAGGTTACTTTTGGTTCCGAATATTGCGATACTGACCCTCGGGTCCACAACGGACTTGTTCTTATTGTCTTTTCTTAATATCCCGGATACGGTAAACCCATTCTCCGGGGGGAAATAAGTCGTATCGTATTTCCAGGCGAAGTCGCGCCAGCCTTGTGTACGAAGCAGAAGATCC
>PMIJ01000125.1 GCA_003157015.1 Bacteroidales bacterium | reverse complement strand
ATTCTTAGGTTGCAGCATAATGGCTGATAGTAGAGTTGAGACGCTGTCTGTGTCAGGGCTTTTCATAGCTCCGTCCGAGTTATGGCAGTACATTTTTAAAGTCCCGGTAGAAAAGTGATTTTTTGTCTCCCAGAACTGCATCAGTCAAAGTAGCTATTAAATTATTTAGAACTTTATCTCAATCAATATCATTAATTATCTCTTTAAGCTTTTTTATTTCATCTTTACTCAATTTTTCTTCTTTAATGATAAAGGAAAGCAGTGATGCAGGTGAATTGTCAAATTGACCTGATAGTATTTTTTTGAGCTTTAATTTTCGATAATAAGCCTGAGTGACAGCCGGATAATATTCATATGTTTTACCGTAAGCTTTAAACTTAAGATATCCCTTACCAGCAAGTATTCTGGTTACTGATGATATAGTATTGTATGGCGGCTTTGGTTCATCCGGAAGCTCTGCTATAATATCTTTCACAAATGCTTTTTTCAGCTTCCAGAATATCATCATTATTTTCTCTTCAGCTTTTGTTAATTCTTCCATACTAATTTTTGTTGCTAATTTTTGTAAGTTCAAATAATAGATCCACATTGTCAAATTCCTCCGTCGTTACATTCGGAGTTGGCTTCGGATTTATCTTTTCCGGATCAAATTTGCCCGTAGCAGCAAGTGCCTTAATCGATTTTATGATTTTTGCTTTACTGAATAAATCTCCTGGGTGAATATCAATTTCAATGACAGGATCTTTTGTAACCACACCATCAATTTTAACAATAACATCATGAATTTTAGCCTGTTTCCCCTCATAAATTGTTATGTTCAGGTCCACAGCCTCATTATTTTGTTTTTCATCGAAGGTTATTCTGCTAAATAGATATCCATTATCCTGATAGAGGTTGCTCACATTATCCTGTGCGCCCGATGAGCCGTTGAGCCTGTCTTCAATAAGGGATTGATTATATACGGAACCTTCTTTCAGGCCAAAGGCATGATTTAAAGTATTAATGTCATAAAGAGTATTTCCCTTCCAGGTAATCTTTCCGATTTTTAACTGACTTTGATTGACATTTTCGTTCTGTTTTGATTGAGCAGTCAGGGTATCCGGATTTTTAATATAAGAAAAAGAAAGCATTAAAAGTATTGTAAGGGGAACAAGAATAATAAACAAAAGCTTTTGTCCCGGAAGGGATCTTTGCCTGCCTATCATAACTATTCTGCGCTTGATTTGACTACCGGAGAAACCTGCTGAAAGATTAAATCCTTTGACTTCTGAGGCTAGTTTCAGAAGAAGCTCTGCATAGTCCTTTTTCCCTTTACCTTTTTCTACAATCTTTTCATCCACAATGTACTCGTGTATCTCCTGAATTGATCTTTTTAAATAGCTCATTAGTGGATTGAACCAAAAGATAATTGAGATAAATTCAATAAATAAAACATCCAGTGAGTGTAACTGCTGTGAATGGACTTTCTCATGATCTTTAATCCGTTGTAACTCATCTGTTGATAACTTTTGGTAAGAATTGGTAATGAAAATATAATTAAAGAAGGAGAATGGTGGCACTTTCTCATTCAGATCAACTAACCAGAATCTGCCCTCCTTTACTTTTGGATTTTGCTTAACACATTTTTGTATACTTCTTATGTTCCTGGCGAAATTGTAGGCCTTATAAAGCAATCCAAATATATATACTGCAATTATCAAAATAATCATTCCTTGAAGTAAAACGGAACCTATATTATTCCTTGAATCATTCGATAAAGATTGACCCTCATAATATCCAGCAGATTTATTGCCTGTGAGAAAGCTGGAATTATTAAATAGGTTAGCATTGTGAATTGATGAGGTCCATTGGATATGTATAATTACCAGTGGAAGAATTAAACTTAGAATTACACTAATTAATAAATAAATCCTCATCCACGAGAAATGAGTTAGATTAGCAATCAGTAATCTGTAGACTGTTAAAAAGAGTAGCAGACAGATTGAACTTTCCAAAACATAATAAACAAATGAATTAGTCATGGCTATAGTTTTATTAAATTTTCCATAAAACTATAACTTATATTTCAGTTATGCAACTTATATATAAGTTTTATAATTTAATTTTAAGTTTATAGTTCAAGCCCGTTAAAGGCTAGTTGCGCGGATAGCGGAATTGTCTAGGTAAAAGTGAAATGTCAGATATTAAGAACTTGTCAAGGTTAACTGTCTCATGGTCAGCGCTATTGCCCATAACGGCCCGGCGGTTTAATTGAGTTGCCGTTCCGCCAGCTGGCGGATCAGTGTTGGCATGTGTTTTTGCAAATCCCGTCCCGATAGCTATCGGGAGCTATCGGGACCGATAAGTGGACGAGCGTTTGGTNNGTCACGATGAAACTGTCCAGATGACGTGGTCCCGATAGATGAATGAGAGTTGTAGTGTCACGATGAAATTGTCAAGATGGTATTTGCAACAAGACATAACAAACTTATTACCCCAACTGACCGAGTTTTATGACGTTTTATTTTTTGTTTATTAATTCTATCGCCTTTTCAAGTAATTCGTCCCTGTCTTGTTTAATCCCCTTTATAGTTGGCTTGATCACGATATCAGGAATCATTCCAATTCGTTGTGTCTCTTTTCCATCAGGGTAATAGACACCAATTCCACTGATCATAGTGTTTATCCCACCTGGTAAAGTAAACTGTGAAACGTTACCGTCAGCTCCTGCCGTTGTTGATCCTACTACTGTTGCATTTGGAGCAACTCTTAATGCCATTGTTGTATATTCTGCCTGGCTCTGCGTTGTTTCGTTTACTAATATGATGACTTTTCCTTTGAAATATTCTTTATTGCTTTTGCCAACTGTTAGGGCTTTAGTATAAGTAAACAATCCCGGAGTATTTAAACTGGTATTTGAAAACTTTGCAAAGCTGATTGAATCCGGCATTAAATATTCACCCAGACTAAAAACAATAAACTCTGAAGGATAGCAGCGTAAATCAATGATAAGTCCCTTAGCTTTTTGGACTTCACTTATAATTTTCGGCAAATATTTATTTTTAATAGTACCCGGATAGACATATCCAATCTCAGGGGTTATGAACTTAAAGCAAGTATCCTTTTTATAATAATTCTCATACACGTTAATGTTTTTAGGTGAATAACATTTTAATGTTAAAGGAAAAATTGAATTGCCACGCTTATAAGTAATATTTAAAACAGAATCATTTGTTCGTAAGAGGTCCCTGGCAATATCGCGTAATTGGGTGGAATAATTGGAAGCAGGTGTAATAGACAATTTCTCCTGAATTATCTTATCAAGGCTTTTATTATTTACACGTACAATAATATCACCTTTTTGAAGTTCGGGCGCATTACCAGATTTTGTCTTAATAAAACCTGTTACTATTGCCTGGTTTTCAATAAACTTAACATTTATCGGGGCATAGTTTGCACCTTTATAAGCCTGTAGGGTTTCATCATTTCCCCAAATATTTGCATGTGTATCATGAATGCGGGCTATCAGAGCTAAAACAGTTAATTTGTAATCTAATTCACCTGTTGTATTTATAAATTTCGGTAGGAACTCAGTAAGTACATCGTTCCAATTCTCTTTGAAAAGATTTTTGTACGGGTATAAATATTGAATGACATTCCAATATCTATACAATGATAACAAACGATAACCAGCATCAGGGTTTGGTAAAACATTATTATATGACCTCTCATTATTAAACTGGGGGTTACCAACACCTTGAACAAATCCTAAATAATAATTTTCGTTACCACGTTTTGCATCACGTATAGCTAATAACTGTTTTGTCAACTCTTCTCCAAACTTTGAATTATTAATCCAGGAAAAATCGGGAGTGATTTTTATTGCAGAATCTTCAATCTTGTCATGAGTTTCAATTGTTACCTCTCCAAGACTAAGGATCCATTTTGATAATATTTCATTTCTCTCTTTATAGCTTTGGCTCTCTAGAACTTTAGGCAGTATTCTAAATAGTTCATAATCCCAATTATAATCACCTTTGGCTATGACTGGGTGATAATACTTCAAAAATCCCCAAACTTTTCCCAAAATGGCCAGATCTTCAATTTTAGCTGGAGTTAAATTTGAAATTGTAATATTTGAGCCTTTATCAAATTCCTTGTCAATATCAGCTTTCTTTTGTTCTTTCAATTTAGCTTTGCCAATATCTTCTCCGTCAATTAATAATTGAACATCATCAATCCACAATTTACCTATTCCCTGAAGTATTGGACCAATAAAGATTTTTTTTGCATTTTCGGGAAGGGGTAATACAATTGAATATGATGTCCAATCTGAAGTCCCATGAATATTTTTTTCCATCATGTTATCAAACTTCAGAGATCCATTAGGTCCATCTATGCGCAACATAAGACCGACTTGCCCATTTTCAACATTTTGTAGTTTCATATATGCTCGCAATTCAATTTGATTTCCTTTATAAATTGCAGGGATTGAATATCCGCATGCACCAAAGGATTTGTCAATATTGGTTCCTATAAGTTCTATCGATAATGATTTTTCTCCTGAGTGTTTTTCAATTGAATCAACTTTCAGCTTATAGTCTTTTGTACCCAGATTTATCCAGTTATCTGGAAGCTGTCCCTTTTTGGAGATTTTTTCAAAGCCAAAATTGAAATCAGTTTTGTTTTCAGTTTGGCAGAATGCAAAATAGGAAAACAAACTCAAAGTAAGAATTAGTGCAGTTTTTTTCATGCAATTATTAAGTTTGGAGATATTGTCAATATTTTTCGTATATGATTATATTTTATTCCTTTATCTGACATTTGTTTATTTACATCTTTCTGTTTAACCATATTCACTTAATGCACTGCCCCGTCAGTCACAATAGTATCGCATTGACAACACACAGAAATACAAATTTATACGATACTTTTGTCTGACATTCAACGGTCCTTCTTCATATTAAAGTTACACATATTATTTGAAATGATCTATACAATTCCTTCATCTCCCATACTATAGTAATTACCTTCCGGAACAATAATCAAATGATCCAATAACTGTATATCCATTACAATACCAGATTTTTTTATCTTCCTGGTTATTGTAATATCAGATTCACTTGGCTGTACATTACCACTAGAGTGATTATGACATATTATGATACCACTTGAATTAGCTTTATTTGCATATTGCAATATAACCCTTACATCAGTTACTGTGCCAGTAATACCACCTTTTGATATTGATGCAATCCCCAGGACTTTATTTGACCTTAGTCCTATAGACAAGTCTTACTTAAGATATAGTTTTCTGTTCGTTTTCATATGGTTCTGATTAGTGATCAAATAGAAATGAAAAAGCCTGGTCCCAAATCCCAGGCTAAACGGTTGAATATTTATAATGCTGATATATAGGTAGATATTGCATAGTGCAACTACAACAAAAAGTCTAAATGCTTCTTATTAAGCGATTTAAAGCATTATTGCGGTTTATAATTGCAGTACTATAAGGATATAGAAATTGCCTGAAACAAACCAGAAATGGACTTAAATGGGGCTTTGATTGTATCGTATATTACAGATATTCAGTTTAATAACCGCGATGGGATATTGGGAGACAAAGTTGCAATTAGTCAACTAAACTGAAAGAAACAGGTTTTATTCATATCTTAACGATTCCACAGGATTCCTGGTTGCAGCTTTCCAGCTTTCCCAACTGACTGTTAGCAGTGCAATAGTTAACGCAATTAGACCTGTCAAGATAAATATCCACCAACTTAATCCGGCTTTATAGGCAAAATTCTTTAACCAGCCATACATGACATACCAACCAATAGGCGCGGCAATTATAAAAGCAATGATTATCTGTAGCGTATATGCTGTAATCAGCAATTGCACAACTTGCTTTCTGCTTGCCCCATTTATTTTTCTTAGTGCGATTTCTTTAGTGCGCTTTTGAACCATTATCGCAGTTAATGCATATAGTCCAAGCACGGCGAGTAATAACGAAAAAATAGCAGCAAAAGTTGATAAAGTCTCCATCTGCTCATGCGAACCATATCTGTCACGACAATAATCATCCAGTACAACATATTCCATCACATACTCTGGATCAAACTCTTTAATTATATTTTCAACTTTCTGTAAAACATTATGGATATCATTGCCCGATATCTTCAACACAATATTTAATATGTTATTATCATATCTGAACATCATAGGTTCAATGCTCTCCTCAAGTGAGGAGAAATGGAAATCCTTTACAACACCAATTATATGCATCGTATCGTTTTTAAAAATCTCGGAATTTAAAGGATCCTTCATGCCAAATGTTCTTACAGCTGTTTCATTTAGCACTACAGCTGTTTCATCAGTATTGATGTTTTCATCGAAGGGTCGTCCTGCAATAAACCTGAAACCAAGAGTTTCGAAGAAGCCAGGCAGAACCCTGTACTCTTTTATCGGATATTCTTTTTTTGGACCATTTCCAATAATTTCTATACGTTGACCGCTTGGGATATCACCAAAAAGATGATGTGATGCGCCAACAGACTTTATATCAGGAATATTCTTCAATTCGTTTTTAATTGCAGGATAAGATTTCCCTATGGTGTACTTCAAGTTAGTAATAGAGATAACACCTTCAGCATTAATCCCTAAATCGGCATTTTTCATGAAAATGATCTGCTTTTTCATTACGATAAGACTTACCATAAGAAATATCATTATAGAAAACTGCATTATTACCAGTACCCTAGTAAACCGGCTGCTCCTAGCAACAGACAAATTCCTTTTAATCAGATTGTCAGGAGAAAATCTTGAAATGAAAAGTGCAGGATATATACCCGAAATAAATCCGACAAATACAGCCAACAGTGGAAGCACAGCAAACAGTGTAAAATTATTATGATAAGTGCTTATCAGGTCCCGGTTTAAAATCAGTCCAAGTTCCGGGATAAGCATGTCAACTAGAAAAGCAGCAAAAATCAAGGATACAAATGAAAAGATGAATGACTTCGCCAGGAATGATATGATTATTTGTGTCCGTGAACCGCCTAAGGCTTTCTGAATACCAATATCTCTTAATTTACCTTCGTATTGAGCAGTTAAAAGATTGATAAAATTTATGATGGCAATAAGCAGCACAACAAGTGCGAGTGACAGATAAATAAGAACTTTCTTATATTCAGCACCAATCCCGTTCTTAGATTGAAAGCCTGACTTTAAATGGATATCGGTCAACTTTTGAAGAAAATTGCCTGTTTTTTTCAAGTCGCTGTTAGCAAAGTATTGAGACAGAAGCTTATTATATGAAACAATTGTTTTATTTATAGCTTCTTTTAGATTGATGTTTTTATGGAAAAGAACATACGTATTAAGTTCCAGCCCTGAGTTGTAAATAGAAGAAATTGACTTTAAAGGAATTATTGCATCAATCTTTAAATGAGAGTTCGAAGGATAATCTTCAATTACTCCAGAGATTATGAAAAGATCCTTTGAATCATCTTTCAGAATTGTTTTTCCAATAATATCGATAGAGCCGAACATTTTTTCGGACAGACTCCGGGTTAATACAACAGAGTTCGGATTTACAAGGGACTCATCAGGGCTTCCTCTGAGGTACTTAATTGTAAAAACCTTATGAATATTCGGATCGGAATAGATCAAATTGATATTCTTAAACCGTTCCTTGTCTCTGACAAATTCTGCCGGTTCCTCTCTAATTTGAAGCAATTCCTCAATTTCAGGAACCTGCTTTTGTAGAGTACTGTCTTTAAGTCCTATACATATGGGATATATTTCTTCTTTCTCAAATTTTAAAATAGAGTTTATCCTATAAATTCGTTGCGAATTTTCGTGAAAACGATCATAGCTTAATTCATTTTGAACATAAGTAAAAAGCAATATCGTAGCAGTCATCCCAACTGTCAGTCCAAAAATTGTTATCGCTGAATATAGTTGAGTATTCTTAAAATTTCTGAATATAATTCTAAGTTGCAATAAAATCATTTAGCCTTAAATCTAGTACTCAATATTATTATCAGATTCTTTGCATACATAAATTACGCATATATTTATATGCTAGAATTATGCCAAAATTGTAAATGCTAGATTTACAGTAATATATGTGTTTTAGTATACTCATGGAGTAAATTTATTTTACAGTTTATTGTAAAGATATTTTACAATAGGGAAGATATATTATATGATTTCATGTAGATCAGAAATATTGTCACCAACATCACTGGTAATTGAGTTGCATAATTGATTATAATCGGGGAATTGGGAAGGGTTTCATTAATATTATAGGTCCCCGTCTGCTGAAGACAACCGAGGAAACCGCGGAGTGGTTGACGAGTTCAGCGAAGCTAATTAACCGTCCAAGTTATAGCTAGTGTTTTAAAATTGTCATGATGTAACCAATTTTGGATTATGGGTTTACGTAGCTTTATCTTTGAAAGCTCTTTAAAAAGCTTAGGTTTGAGCTTCAGCTTGTGCGGCTTTTAAATGTGCTTGTAAAATGAAATACCTGATTTTAATGATATCTATTACGAACAAGTACCTTGCTAATGAGACAAGTAATGCGATACAGCTGTTGATGCATCTTTTAAAGAGTAGCTTACCCCGGAAATCCTGATAACCGCTTCACCTTTAAGATCGGAATTATAAAATGAAACCCTTGCCTTTCCTGTTGAATCGGTTTTAATTTCAGGATTCCAATAAATAGTCGTTCTGTTGTCAGGTATTTTACTGTTATTATTTTCATAATCAGGTTTATAAAACTCTTTAGCCTGGTAAATCCCCTGAAACGGGAACATAATTGCTCCCCTAGGATTTCCTCTATATGACTTTGAATTGGTTTTTAATGAAACGACGGGTAAATATATTTTAGGATCCGCTGGAAGCATATATAGTTTAGTTCCCATTACATCTGTTTTCCATTTTACATTGCGCGCTGTAGGTGGCGGTGGAGATGGTGTTAGCCATTGACTGTAATTACTTCCCGCCTCGTAGAATTTAACATCCGAAATTTCATTGATGGGAATTGTTGCCGCCAATGCGTAAGCAGCAAAATCATAACATGGCGGACACTCGGATGCAGTCATAGGGGCTCCGTCCACCACCAGGATCGGGTTATAGATTTTCCCCTGAGTTTCAAATCCGATGGCGGTAAATGCTTTTTCTCCAAATTCCTCATATATCATCTGAAAGAGGCTGAAGTATTTTTTACCCGTTGGATCTTTCTTATCAAGATTGATCGTTATATCAGGAGCAGAATAACCGGTGCGGTCAGATTTAGCTTTAATCGTTACTTCAGGTATCTTAATGTATTTAATATCCAGTCTGTTGGCTGAATCAATTTCACTAAATTTTTTATCAAGAGCTTTTATATATCCGGCTTTATAAGATATAAAAGGTAATTCGTTCTTTCTGTAACTTATGACCGGAAGCGGAAAAGTATCCAGGATAAAGCCAAGATTTTCAATTCTGTCTTTATTATTCTTATTTTGAATGAAATAAACATGAGAATTGTAATGGAAAGGAATCTCAATTTTGAATCTGTTGTTTTCATCAACTTTAGCAACACCGTTGAAGCCCGATTTAAAGTCAAAGTAACTGAGCTTATAACCACTGCCTGACCTACGGTTACTAAGATTAAAAACAGACCCGTTAATGCAGAATCCTTTTTCGATTGGATACATAACATTGAATGTATTGGTATACCGGATTGAATTCCATAAATAATTACGCCAGCCTTGAGTCATCATTACAAGATCTCTTTTTGTATTTCCATCAGACGTGGTATCAGAGAGGTTTAATAATTTAAAATCAATTCCACCTTTCAGTTCGGATGTAAGATAAAGGTATAACTCAATATCAGGAGCATTTGAAAGTGAGTCAGTTTTTGAAGCGTCCATAGCTGCCAGTGAAAGAGATGATCTGACCGGATTCCCGGCAGCATCAGTAACATTGAGTGTAAGGTTTACCTTTTCTCTCTGGCTATATACCTTTTTATCAGGTTCAACATTAATATACATCTTCTGATCGGACCGGTTATTGAACACCAGACGCTCAGCCTGCGGACGAAACAGGCTGTCAAAAAGTGTTATCTGCACAATACCCTTTGGGTACATTTTCAGGGGAAGATGGATTTTTAATGGGTTGTTGTCCAGCCTTGTTTCAATCGAGGCATAAACTGCTCCACGTACGGAGAAAAGCAGATAATGCCTGCTTTTAACATTATTCCGGTTGGTTTTTATAAGGATGTCGCTTGAATCAGATTTGAAATTCAGAACATAACCCTCTGGCTCAACACCAGGCAGATTAAAAGAGTATTTAGTACCCGACAGATTTACAAGCGCTTGGTAGGTGCGATTATATTCAGGTGTAAATTCAAATTTACCGACTCCCGAATTATCTCCTGATATGTGTTTGATCGTGTTACTATTTTCGTCAATAATATCAGCGTTGAATTCTGTCGGATAACCTTTATTGTCTACTGCTTTATAGGCAATTACAGTTTTAATTCCATCAACCATCTTCCCGCTTTCCGGGAAGAATTGAAGATTAAGCCCTGATTTCAGAGGAATTGATAACCGTTGCTCTGAAATAACAGCCTTGCCGGAAAGAATAAGTCTTATGTCGACAAATGGACAGGAAAGTGAGGAAGGAACAAAAAATCCCATCGACACGTTTAAATACTTTTTAATAGGGAAAGTTTTTCTTACGCTCAGGGTATCATTGAGTCTTGCAAGTACTTCAAGCTTCTTATCCTGAGCATTGTATTCATCCGGAAAGATTGTCTTAATATGTAACTCTACTGAGTCACCCTCTATACTTTTTTTTATTACCGGATTTACTAAAATCATATTGCTGAAATTCGACTGATGAACTGAGATGTCCTTTTCAAAAAGATATTCACTTTGAAAATTTCTCATGTATTGAGTGTAGGCTCTCAGCCGGTAAATCCCATTTTTCGCATCCTTATTAAGTACAAAATCGCCGTATGACCTACCATCATTAATAATCAGCTTCAAATGCTTTTCCGGGCTATTATCTGCATTGATCAGATCGACATACAATATTTTACTCAGTGAGGTTGAATCCATATGCAGGTTGTCCAGCACAAAAGCGCTGAACCAGATAGTATCTCCGGCCAAATAATCAGGTCGATCAGTTTCAACATAAACGTTTTCAACTGCAACCAGGTTATTATTCATTACCTTAACCATCGAGTCAGCTCTGATTATTTCATTTGCAGGGGGGCGACGATTTTCAGAATAAAACATATTGTCATTTTCCCAATTTTTAATTTGCTTTTGTTCATTATTATCGGGCGTTACACATGAGTTTTGAGCCCAGAACGCATGTCTGTAGGGCTTCAATAGAAGTTTCTCTGCCTCTGAATTAAAAACCGAGGATTTGCCCGATATTAAATAATTTGCCTTGAAGTTGATCTGCTGTCTCAATTCAGATAACACTTCGTGTGAAGCCTGATCTCGTACAGCATTATATATAATGGAAGAATCAGGCACAATTATGAAAAGGGCGCTTTTAGATATAGTCTGCAAGGGTTTGTCTTTTTTTATCAAACTGTAATCTTCATTCGTACAGACCCAATCTATAAAGTAATCATTAGTGTTTTCTCTGTTGTGAGAAAATGATATTTCAGTGGAAGAAATTTTGTTACTCTGCCATACTGATTGAGATCCTGGAATTCGTTCCCTTTTTCCTGATTTGAACTTGCTGGAAATAAATAGAATAGAGGTGTCTGCAACGTTGATGTAATAGGTATTTATTGTTTTATCCAGATCGACTTTTACTATGGCAATCTGTTTGTCATCCTGCACAATATATCCTTTTCGGGTAATAAATCGTTCAGCAAACATTGGAAGATTTACGTAGGGATCAATTTTAAATTCCAGTCTGTTTTCTGTGAGTCCGGGAATATAATCATCTGTTGATGCATAGCGGGAAATGAAGGGTTGATAATCCTGAAGTCCGCTTTTGCAAACATTCATTTGCGCATAACTTTCAAAAAGACTGTTAACGGTTGAGTCTATCGATGAACTGATGCGGCAATATACAAGTTCTCTCTGTGAATGATCCTGGGATCCCGAATTGTAACCTGCCAGGATTTTTTCAAGCGCTTTTTTAAAGATCAATTCATATTGTAAAAGTCTTTTGTTGCCGGAATAACTTTTATGAACTTCAAGAGGAGTAAGTGAAATTAAAACTGAATCAACCGGACTTTTTATAATTATAGTCTCTTCTTTAAAACCGAATTTTCTGATCCTTAAAAAAGTCGGGAACTCAAGTAGACCAAGAATAAATTCACCTTTTGCATTTGACTTTGTATATGATGTAATATTGCTGTTAAAGATGTCTGCAAAACAAACCGGAGAGTTCTTGTTTAATTCAGTTAACCGACCTTTAATAAAGCCTTTTTTTTGAGATATTTCAGTAGCTGGAAAGGTAGAATCAGATAAAGTGCCGGTTCGCAGTTCAAAAGGTTCTTGCTTTAAGGGTTGAATTAGTTGAGTAGATTTCTGTCCAGATAAATCAATGGATATAATAGATAGGAATAAAAGGATGAGCCCAATTAGATAGTACTTAGTCTTCGGATGGTCTGTTTTCTTATTTAAAAAATCCATCAAATAAGAGATTTTCGTTTGGGGAGCTTGTTTGTCTATGATTCGTTCTTACTTGATGAACAATTTTTATGCCAAATATGGGATCGTGTTTTATAAAAGAGAGGTCATGTTGTAGTCTAACGTTCAATTTTTCTGATCATTAGCTTAATTATATGTGTCATGAAACCTGCATGAGAAAAAAATGCTCTTTCTTTTAACTACATCTGCATGCAGGTTCAATCAGACAATTTAAATCTATTGATTTCTGATTAAATATTGCTTTATGCAAACCCATGAATGCCGATTAAAATTAGATGCAGCAGGCTCGCATTATTCAATAGTGAGGGTTGCGATTTATGTTGTATACCTTAGACATGAGATTTTCAATATGCAACATAAAGAGAGCATACCTCTGCAGCAATACTCTCTCCACCCAGAAAATTACCTAAGGTTGTCCATTCTGAATAGGTAGGTACATGCCATCCTGTGGGGCAAAGATTTCCTGTGTTTATCGTATACCAGTTGTACAAGGCACCATAAGTGGTTTTATAGGTAGCTTCATCATTATTATACCAACAGTAGGAAGGGGTGGATAATGCTTTCCACGAAATTGCATCGGTTAATTTGGGATATCTGTACCATCTTTATATTTTGTAGTTTTCAAGTTTTCGACCATCCAGGTCTGAGAGCCAATAGTGACAATTTTATAAACATTCCCGTCAATATCACTAATGCTTGTAGATTCTTTATCTTTTTTACAGGAGTAGAATAAATTGATTGATAGTATTAATAGAAATAATCCTGCGATTTTGAGCATGATTTTCATATAACATTAAATTTGGTTCAATTTTTCAAATGAACAGATTCAATAATGATTCAAGTAATTGAATCCCCGCGAGCGCATTGGCTTCGCCGAGCTCTCCGCCAAGTGGCNNCTCCCTATCCCCCAACATTGCATATGCAGTCTGAGCAATAATTGGTATATTGGGATTTATTTGTCTGATAGCTTTAGTGGCTGCATATCCGTCCATGAAAGGCAGTTTAATATCCATTAAGATTAAACGGACTTCAGGATTCTTTTTTACAAAGTTGATTGCATC
>PMIJ01000050.1 GCA_003157015.1 Bacteroidales bacterium | reverse complement strand
AATCACTCACTTCCTACTCGATTGTAATCCAGATTGTGATATTACTCTTCATGATTTCCGAACACAAAGTTGAGACACTTAAAGATGGTTGGAAACAGTATTACTGGGACGCAATCAAATTGTATTTAAAATCCAATTGATTTTTACATCTTGAAGCATTACTGTGTAACAGCAGACCACAATATTAGTTCCCAAACACTTTTTTGAGCAGTTCTGATGTTCTTGCTGCAGGGTCTTTGCGGATTTTTAATTCTTCTTTGGCAATCATAATAAAGAGCCCATCAATAGCTTTTTGGGTAACATATTGAGGAAGATCCGGATTCATCTTTTTAATAAAAGGTATCTTGTTATAAACCGTTATCAGATCACTCCAGTATTTTGTGGCATTGACATTATCGAGTGAAGTTTTAATTATTGGTTTAAATTTGCCGATCAGTTCTGGCGAAGTGTTATTCTTAAGGTACATTGTTGCTGCATTATCTGTTCCTTTAACAATATTAATAGCATCCCTTACGGTCATATTTTTAATAGCGGCAATAAAGATATTTTTTGCTTCGTTTGCTGCTTTTTCAGCAGCTTTGTTCATAGATTCATTAAATTCATCAACTTTTTTGCCCATTCCCATTGCCCTGAGCTTTGATTCCATATCCTTTGCTTCTGCAGGGAAGGGTATCTTTATTTCAGGATTTCCCCAATAACCATCCAGCGCAGAAACCATTTTCACGCTTTCTCCGGTACCATTTACCAAAGCCTCTTTAATACCGTCTGCTGCATCCTTCTCAGTGAGTCCCTTATTCTTTGGGTTCAACAATTTTTTTGCATTTTTTAATAGCTGTGCGTCTGTATATTGAGTACAAATAATTGCGATAAACAGAAGGAAGCATATCTTTTTCATATTTTAATTTATTAAAAGTTCGTTAGTGCGGTACAAATATCCTGCCAAAAAAATACCCCGGAAGTTTTAGAGGTTACTGAGGTTCCAGAGGCTGTAAAATGATTTTCTTAGTGCAGATCATTTCGACTGCCTGCCGGTGATGATTACTTGCGATATTGTTCGTATCCTAAACCATTAATGTGTTAATTTACGATTACATGCCATCGGTTGACTGGTATTTTGAAACCAGAGCCAGCAACTGGTCCCTTTTAAAGGGTTTCGAAATATAGTCGTTGCTGCCGGCATTAAATGCTTTTAGCATTTCGTTGCTTAAAGCAAACGCAGTTTGGGCAATTATTGGCAGGAGAGGACAGAATTCTCTTATTTTTTTAATTGCCTCATAACCATTCATAACAGGCATTTTAATATCTATGAGAACAATATTAATTTTTGGGTTGTTCTGACATATTTCAACTGCTTCCTTCCCATTTACAGCATGTAATAATTCAGCCCCGGTTCCTCTGAAAATTTCTTTAATATACATGAAGTTTATTTCATCATCCTCAGCAACCAGAATAGTTAATTTATCAAAGTTCTTTATATTTTCTGTTTTTTTGATCATTACTATTTCTTCTTCGTTTACAGGTTCGTAAGGTATAGTAAAGAAAAATTTAGAACCTTTTCCGGCTTCTGATTCCAGCCATATTTTGCCTTTCAGGAGATCAATATTGCCTTTACATATTGACAGCCCCAAACCAACCCCTTCATATAACTTTATGTTCTCGGGTCCAACCTTAAGGAACCGCTCAAATACCTTCTGATGAAAATCTGGCTCAATGCCGATTCCGGTATCTTCGACAAAAAACTCCAGTACATCGTTTACCACGGAATAGCCAAATCTTATATATCCCTTATCGGTAAATTTAAAAGCATTGCTTAACAGATTATTGAGAATCTGTCTGACTTTTATAATATCTGTGAGAACCAGGCTTAAGTGATCTTCAAGCCCCTTAAATACAGAAAAATAAATATTATTTCTAATTAAAGGCTTATAGGAAAGGTATAACTCATCCATTAAATTATTAAGTGTTACCCTATTTTTAATTATACTGATATTTCCTGTTTCAATAAGTGAAATATCCAAAACTGCATTGACAATACTGAGCAATTGATCTGAACTTTTTCCAATCATTGCCAGATACTGTGTTTTTTCTGATTCAGTTGTATTTTTGTCCTTCAGGAGCTCTGAAAAACCAACGATGCTGTTCATGGGAGTCCGGATCTCATGTGAAATATTCTGCAGAAATGCCGTTTTTAACCTGTCGCTATTTATTGCTTTTTGTTCAGCATTGCGAAGCTTGACAAGATGACTCTTTAATAATGAGTAGAACAAAATTGCTGTAATCAATACATAAAACCAACCTTTGTAAGTCTGAATCCTCGTGAGAACATCCGGGTCCCTGACAAAATAATCAAGTATTTTATCTGAAAACACTATCCATAAACATCCTGCTATGATGTAACCTGCAATAATTCTATATTCAAATGTCAGTTTAGGCATTTTTGGCCACCTGTCTGAATTGGAATTTATCCCCTCAAAATGCATATTTTTCCCCTTTCGTCTGTCAAAGGTAGAAAATACAGAAGAATAAGCTGACTTATTCGTTAGCAATTTGAGAAAAAATATGCATTATAAATCAATAATACAATGAATTATGTTTAGGGCAGAAAGATAATATACAGGATGTATTTCAAATATCACTGGCTATTCATCCTGTTGAATGCTTTTTGCAAATCCTCTGGTCCTGATTTGGTCATGGCTTCACTGAATCCATATGCAAGTTCGGATTTACCCTGTTTCAACTGAATAAAAACTGCTTCAATAAATTCGCTTACAGGAGGTGCTGTGTTGTGTAAACCTTTGCCTCCCAGATCCGTATTTAGAGCCGGCGGAATCACCTCTATTACCTCAATATTCTTTGATTTCAATAAATGTCTCAAAGAAACGGTAAATGAATGAAAAAAAGCCTTTGATGCTGAATATATCGGCATCCGTGCCATTGGTACAAAAGATAGCCCGGAGGTTATATTAATAATGGTGCTCAATGATTTCAGATTGATAAAAAGTGATATAAGATGCACCGGAGCTTCAATATTTATGGCAATCTCCTCCTGAGCACGCTTGAAAAAATTACTGTCAGTAACCGACATCCATTGCTGAATACCTGCATTATTAACAATAACATTCAGGTCAGCATGGTTTTCAGAGATCCACCTATAGAGATCTTCCCTTTCAACAGCATTTGACAAATCACATCTTCTTGTAATTACTGATGGATATTTTACAGAAAGTTCTTTTAAGAGCGACTCTCTTCTTCCGCAAACAATTACAATATTATTCTCTTTAATAAATCTTTCTGTAAGGCCAAGGCCAATGCCTGAGCCACCTCCGGTAATCAGTATTTTATTATTTGAAATTTTCATCACAATGCTTTTTTGGGTTTAAAATATGTCTTTTTGAAAAATATATTCCGGAGATACCCAGCCAGTTTCTTGTTCACTATTAATCAATCTGTTTGTTATTGAATCTTCATTTTCATGGTGATAAATATAGGTTGGGGATTTTGTTTTCATGATTGAAATATCAGATTCGACAGCTCTTTCAAACAGATCTGAATCTGTTCCGAGAATTATATTTCTGAATCCATTCAGTTGAAAAAAAAGATTCCGTTCAATAAAAAATGTACCGCCTATAACACATTCGCTGAGGTTTACTTTTTTTTTATAATTAAACCTGTCAGGGACATATTGATTCCCGATAATCTTTGCACCTCCATGTAAAAATCTCACAGATGGATTGTTTTCCAGAATCTCTTTTCTTGATTGAAGATGAGTGGGATCATACTCATCATCGGAATCCAGGAAAGTAATGTATTTTCCGGAGGATGAATTTATACCTGCATTTTTTGACATGGCTTCTCCGCTATGAACCTTTCTTTTATATCTGATCTGCTGATTTGTACAGAGATAGGGGAGAATCCGCAGAAAGGTGTCGTCTGTGCTTTCATCGTCAACAATCACAGCTTCCCAGTCACGCTCAATCTGAGATATAAGGGAGTCAAGAGCCCTTTGGATAATATGGGCCCTGTTATACGTTGTAATAATTATTGAAAAAAAAGGCTGGATAGGCAGTTTGGCATTTTTTACTGAATTCCGGTAGGTTTCCTCTTTCATTAAGTAGATTTTATTAGATAAACACCGATTTTCCTTTATTGTTTTTCCCCTTATCAACTCTTCTCCATTCTTTAAATACGTTTTTCTTGAAAATCTGTCGATAAATCAGACTATATGCACCCTGCATCAGAAGCAATATGTATCCGAACTGCCTGTATCTTCTGGGAGATTCATAAACAACCAGATTAGTGAAAAAATGAAGCTTCCCTAATCTGTGGAGCCTCCTGAAAAAATCAGAATCTTCTCCATGTACAATATTACTGTTATAACCATTAACTTTTTTGAAGGAACTTTCTCTCACGATCTGACATTGTCCTCCGCAAATGGGCACTTTAGTCGAAAAGCTGAACCTGACTATCCTGTTAAAGAGATAATGGAATATTTTATCTTTCAGAATGGTTTCTTCTGGGAAAATGCTCAAACGCGGAGCTCCTCCAATGATTTCTTCGTCCCCGAATACTGAAAACACTTCCGATAAAAAGTTACCCGGATCCTTGATTACAGTGTCAGCATCACAAAAAATAAAAATTTCGCCAGTGGCAATGCCAGCGCCTGTATTCCTTCCATTTGCTATTGTTTTTGGTGCTTCCTTGCTTTCTCTGATTACTATCGCTCCCTTTTTCTCAGCAATTTCAGCTGTTTTATCAGTGCTGTTTCCGTCGGAGACAATAATTTCATAATTGAAGTCAGTGCCGAGCAAATTAATATTATCAATAAGAGATCCTATCCTGTTTTCTTCATTCAGTGCCGGAATTATGAAAGATATTTTTGATTTCATATTGTCCATAATAATCCAAGGTAGGAAGTAAATGTATTGTCTTTAGTCAGAGTATGGCCAAAAGAAAAAATGAAATGAAATTTTTCTGATGGATTTATTGAACCTCCAAGATTGAAGCCTGTTTCAGATTTGGTGGTTTTGGAGTCGGCAGTATGATAATATAGTTCTCCGCCCAGCATCAAATTCTTTGAGAAATCGTATTGAATCTCCCAACCTGAGAATATCCAGTTTCTATTATTCGCACCGGGATTTATCCAGTAACCTGCTCCACCGTAAGTTGTTAATTTTCCCCACGATTTTTGTAACCATACCGGGAGATAGATTTTTGTTTTTCCATCACTGAATTCATTGTTTTTTACCGTAGGAATTTCCACGAGAGGGAAAATTCCTATCTGGGGAAGATTATCTGTTTCCTTGACAATACGATATTTTATGCCAAATTCCGTATCTGCATATCCGAGATTAAAACCATGATGGCCCGGATAATAGTAATTCACAGGCAGTAATAAATGCACCTGAACATTTGGAATCAGCCCGTAATTCAGTTCAAAATGAGGCGACGTTCCTGACCATACTCCTGCCTGATGATCATTAATTGATGAAATATAATACTCCCAGTGTTTAAAACTTACGGGCTCAGGATCATCAGTGTTGAATGGAGGGCCGGCTAAAATCATATCGATCCTGACCAAAATTAGAATTGCTGAAAGAAATATATATTTCTTATTTATTTGCTTCATATTTCACGGTTTCCGGGCTTCATAGATTTTCGAATCAACCGACCAGTTTCCAGAACCATAGATCAGAATATACAGAAGTAACAAGGTCATGGCAAAATCTGTTCTGTACTCATGTGCCCATGGCCAGATACCTTTATGTATAAGAATTGGTAGTTTTGTTGAAATAAAGGCTGTAATCATGATAATAATTAACGGCACGGAAGCAATTCTGGTAATTAATCCGATTAATATAAGAGCACCACATATAATTTCAAAAGTAGCGGTGAAATATGCCCAGAATGCCGGATTACCGAATCCTATTGTACTAAATCTTCCTGTTCCCAGAAGTTCAGGGAAAAGGTATTTTTGCATACCTTCAGTTAAAAATATCAGGCCAACGGTCAGCCTGACCAGAATAGCCCTATTATCTTTTTGAGTTCTGAAAATGTTTGTCATCGATCCTTTATTTGTTTTCATAATGTTCATAAATATTATTTTCGTCTGGATTTCATCATCTTTTATCTCGAATAGATAAAACAAGAAAGATTAACTTTTGTTTAAACATGGTTTATCACTTATAGACTGGCATCAGCAATCAGAAAATAATCCCCACAATCAGAATATTCTGCATCGATAGTTCGACAAATTTTTACCTTATATTAACAAAGGCATCTTATTCAAAGCGACTGAACATCTGATTAATTTATCGTAAATTCGTATCTATGGAGAAGCTCTTCAGAATTATCGAGATAACAAGCGACCTTCAGAAAATATCTCTTCTAAGGAATATAATCCCCATTTTCATGATTTTGAAGAGCTTCTCATTCTCAATCAGGGAAGCCTGAAACATTTTTTTGATTTCAGGGCCGAGGTTTTAAATGCTCCGTTCGCATGAATATCTAAATGAGAAAGATGCATGTAATCAAATCCGCCAGTTAATTTTTTGATTTAAACTAATAAACTCCTCTTAATTGTTTGGGCCATGAACCAGAAAGACCTCAAAAATTTATCTTTATCCGGACAGAGAACAGAGCTGATGCCTGTGCTTTTTGTCGGACATGGAACTCCAATGAATGCAATTGAGGTAAATGAATTTGTGCTCAAATGGAGAGAACTTGGGAAATCAATTCCCGCACCAAAAGCAATTTTATGCATTTCTGCTCATTGGGAAACTAGTGGAACTTTTGTTACTGCAATGACCATGCCCTCTACAATTCATGATTTTGGAGGATTCCCGCAAGAATTGTATGAAGTTCAATATCCTGCTCCCGGAAGTCCTGAATTGGCATACCATGTTAAACGTATTATCAAGTCAGTTGATGTCGGAATGGATCAAAAATGGGGACTTGATCATGGATCATGGAGTGTTCTCAGAAATATTTATCCGATGTACGAGATCCCCGTTGTGGAAATGAGTCTCGACTGGCATCTGACGCCCCTGACTCATTATGAATTGGCAAAGGAGCTGGCGCCTCTCAGAAAAATGGGGGTTTTGATCATTGGAAGCGGGAATATTGTACATAATCTCAGGATGATAGCCTGGGATCATGCGAATGATCCTGAATATGGGTTTGACTGGGCAATTAATGCAAATGAAACATTCAAGCGTCTGATTCTTGACAACAATCATCAGGATCTGATAAATTATCAAACCCTTGGTACTGAGGTGCAGATGGCTGTGCCCACTCCGGATCATTACCTTCCTCTACTTTACACGCTTGCATTGAAGGAAGAAAATGAATCTATCGAATTTTTCAATGATAAGCCTGTGATGGGATCATTATCAATGACATCCGTTAAAATTGAATGAATTCTGAGACCGGTAAAAATCAGTAGGGTCGCGATACTGGTGCTGAATGCTAAGGTGACAAAATAGTAATACACGAAATAAAAGCCTATCTTTGAGCAAATCATGAAAATCAGGTTATTATTGACAAACCAAATATCAATTTATGGGCAGATCGCAGGAAACATCAAACAAAAAGGAAGTAAAAAATAAAAAGGAAAAGAAAAGAAAGGAAAAGGAGAAGAAACGCCTCATCAGAAAAGAGAGCGGGAAAAGCAGTTTTGCCGATATGATCGCCTATGTTGATGAATTTGGAAAGATTTCTTCAACTCCTCCTGACCCTAACAAAAAAATAGAGGTAGAAGCGGATAACATCGAAACCGGAGCCAAGAAAAACATTCCTTCAGCTAAAGCCAGTTATATACGAAAAGGTGTAGTAACTTTTTTCAATGATTCGAAAGGTTTTGGATTTATAAAGGATATGGAAAATAAACAGAGTGTTTTTGTCCATGCCAATAACCTGCAGGAAATAATCAAAGAGAATAATATTGTCACATTTGAAATAGGAAAGGGACCAAAAGGGCTGACTGCTTTGAACGTGAGGTTATTTAAGGAATAATACAGTCAAAAATGTAATTTCTCCTGAGGATTACAGTTTTTTTATGACCCCTGTGAACATCTTTTAGACATTAGATTAAACATTTCAAGTATATCATTGTTCTTATTACAATGATTGACTTGTTATTGAATATGAACCTAACCAGTTGTTTCTCTCCTGAAAGAGAAATATCAATCTTACAGGTTGCAGTTAGTGCAACAACCCGCAAAATAGTTTATAACTCACTTTTTTTATGATTTTATTATGGAAAAAATATTAAAAAAGATAGTCGCGATTACTTTTTTGATGACGCTGGCTTTTAAGGTTTTTGCTCCGACCAGTGAATCTCTCATCGTTGTAAGGAATTTTCCCGTTCAACCTTACAAAAATCTGATTCATGCAATAGGCATGGTAGAAACTCAATATGATACATTAGCTTATAATCCACTGGAAGAAGCAGTTGGTTATTTTCAGATCAGGCCAATACGTCTCGAGGACTATAATAGCAGAACCGGAAGTACGTATTCAAGACAAGACTTGTTCAATTATAATATTTCCGAGAAAATATTTTTATACTATGCTACTGAAATAGGTCCGTATGATTTTGAACGAATAGCCAAGACCTGGAACGGGTCAGGAAAGAATACAATTCTTTACTGGGATCAGGTAAAAAAATTTCTATAGAGAGTATTTCCAATATTCCTGGTATTTAACAAATGAAAATTCCTTCAGGTAACCTTATATCCTGAAGGAGAGGGGAACGTTACCGGTAATAATATTACTATTGCTCCGGAAGAAACTATGGTGATTGAGTGGAAACAGGAATTTATTTATTTACAGATTTTACTGATCGGTAATAAAACAGGAATCCACCTTCCTGTTTGAGGAAGCTGCAATCGGTATGTCCGTCAAGTAGCTTCTTCTTAGTCGTTTGGGTTATTATATATACCGGTTTGTCAATGTCGCCGTTCAGCAGCCACTCCTTATTACTTCTTTCAGCATTTCCACCAGGCATTTCACCGAAATAGAAATAGGGTGCATAACTATAAAAACCGATTGTTGTGACATAAACATCTTTGCCGGAAATACTTTTGTAGAAGTTAATTGCCGCACCCTGTGAATATCCTTCAATTTTCGGAACAACTGCCTTGAGATAGAAAAAAATGCAAAAGGCGGTTGCATAGAATAATGTAATTACACCGCTGAAGAAATATTTCCTTCTGATCATTAACAATGTAACAACAACACACAGGAGAAAAGCAACTCCTATCAGAAATTCATAGCCGTTCCAATTAACCGGAGTATTCAGGCAATCAATTGCAAACCTGTCTTTTATATATGGCGATACAATATCTTTGTACCTTGCGATCAGAGGAACACAGATGAGTATTATTGAAAATATTGTTCCGGCAGCAAGTAACATCCATATCAGGTATTTTTTGAAGGTGTTCCTTCCGTTTATAAGCTCATATAAAAAGAAAGCAGCAAAATATGAAAGCGGAAAATACGAAAGTGATGAGTAGTGTACAATTTTTGTTTTAACAATTGAAAATAAAATCATTACAACCCAAAACAGGATGAGCATCCATTTCAGAAAGTATTTGCCCTCTTCATCGGCAGAGGCTGTGTTTTTCCTGAACAGAACCGGCAGCGCGAGAATCGATATTGGAAAACAACCAAGAAAAACAATCAGGAAATGATAATATATCGGTCCCGAATGGCCGGCTACAGGTTTTAGAAACAGGTTTGCCTGGTATTTAACAAATTCATTAATAAACCAGAAACCGTTATTTATCATTTCAGGAACAAACCATAAAGAAGTGATCACCAGACAAGCTAAGGAGAAGATCAGAACATTCTTCCAGGCTGAAATCTTTTTAAATTTCATAGTGGCCCAATAGATCAACACTGAAATTCCTGCAATCAGTAATCCGACCGGACCTTTAGTGAGTGTTGCCAAACCAATGGATATTCCTGAAAATAAAGCATATTTCGATGCATCTCTGCCCGGCTTTTCTCTTATGCTTCTTGCCAGAAAGATAACCGATAAGAAGATAAAAAAATTAAAAAACGGATCGATAATTCCTGATTTAAAGTATAAGAAAGGCAAAAATGACCCCATGTAAGCCAGTGCCCATATTAAGCCGAACTTTTCATCATAAAGTCTCTTGCCTGTAAAGTATAGAGTCAGAAGTGTAAAGATACCGATGACAGCATTAGGAAAACGGGCAGCAAATTCATTTATTCCGAATGCTTTCATACTCAGAACCTGCATCCAGAAGAATAACGGAGGTTTTTCCCAGAAAGGATGAAAGTCAATTTGTACCCTGCTGAAATTGCCTGATACTATCATTTCCCTGGCTGACTCCGCAAAATTAATTTCATCCCAGTCAAAAAGATGCACAGAACCTAGAAATGGAATAAAAAAGAGAAATGCAGTTGCGCCAATTATGAATGGATAAATTTTTTTATTCATAATATATCAATTAACCAGGAGCTTCCATTTATATATGCCTTTCTTAGTTAAAAAGTAAAGGATTGACACGCCCAGTACTCCAAAACCATACTTGACGCTTCTTCTGAAATTAATGCTTGAAGCTTCCTCAAAATATTTTGTCGGGCAGGTTATTTCGGCTATCGTGAATCCATTGTAAAACATCAGGGCAATCATTTCATTATCAAAGACGAAATCATCAGAGTTATTTTCAAAATTTATTTTTCTCAGTACCTCGGCAGAATAAGCTCTGTAACCGGTATGATACTCGGTGAGCTTCTGATTCATTAGAACATTCTGAATAAAAGTAAGGAGCCTGTTGGCGAAGTATTTATATTTTGGCATTCCGCCGGTAAGTGCACTTTTCCCTAATATCCTCGAACCGAATACGACCTGATAGAGACCAGTTCCTATAAGACTTACCATTGCCGGGATTAAGAGCGGTGTATACTGATAATCGGGATGCAGCATTATCACTATATCTGCATCCAGTTCAAGGGCTTTCCTGTAACATGTCTTTTGATTACCCCCATAGCCTTTATTTTCCTCGTGATGAATAATATGTTTTATTCCCAGCTTCTTTCCCAGATTATATGTATTGTCTTTGCTGAAATCGTCGACAAGGATAACTTCATCAACGATATCAAATGGAATTTCCTGATAAGTCTTTTCGAGTGTTAATTCTGCATTATAGGCAGGCAGCACAACGACTATTTTTTTACCGTTATACATTTTTTACGATACCAGATTATGATGATTAATATTAGCAGGCCAAAAAAAACTGAACGCCATGCCCATGTTGCAAACGCATTGAAAGCGGGGGCATAATAAGTTAACCTGACTCCATCATACCTGAAGAGAGGATTAAGGAAGTACAAAGTACCATCATTGCATTCAACCTCTGTCCTGATATAAGTATCCTCATTGCTGAAATAGCACGAACCTTTTGACTGACCTGTTACTCTTCTGATTTCTGTTCCATGCTGGCCTATGAATTTAATTGCTTTCACAGTCTGGTTCAGGCTGACTGTAAGAGTATCATTTTGAAAAGTTATTGCATTAATTTCGGGCAAATTCAGAAATGCCACCCTTTTCTCTTCGTTTGTTTTCAAGGTATCGGCATTTAATTTTACCCCGAATGATCGTCCGGTACTGAGAGCCTTCAAAATGGAATCCTTTACCATGTCAGTGTTAATCTCGTTGAAGCTGTTGGTGACTTCTTTAATATTTGTCAGATCATGGCAGTCGTCGTCAGCCATAATAAATGCCGGGTGCCCGTTTGACAGGATAGTGTCATATGATGTTGTAAAAACCCGCTCGTGATTGGCAATTTCCATGCAGTTATAATTACCCAGGTATTTAAGATCATTGCTGGAATAAGCCTTTCTGTAGATAGGATGAACGATTGTAATCAGTGTCATGGTATCCTTACGCAGCTGGTCAACTATGAATTGTTTATTGCTGAGGGTCTGGCGGAAAGGAAAATCAAGCCAGCACACTTTTTTCGGATTTAAAACAAGCTGATGATTCTTATAATACTGAAAACCATGCTCGTAAACAGGAACGTACCATTCATTTTTACTTTCATACCGATTTATAACCTGGTAATCGGAAATGCTGATTATGTTGTAATTGAAAGATCTGTATAAACTGTCAATAAATGAAATTGATCTCCTGGCTTTTTCAGATTGTCCAAGAAACTTCCTGGCATGGGCATGGAAATTTGCCCTTCTCCATTTTCCCTGATCAACATTCCTGTAAGGGTTATAGATAAATTTGCCATGAAAAGGTTTCGGTTCAGGAAATGAATATTTTGCATTCACCACATATTGAAGAATAAACAGGATAAAACTGAGAATACAGAGTCCTGCAAGGAATTTGTAAATGATTTTTAATAGCATCACAATTAAAAGTTATAGCAGTAATAAGAAATGCTCTGAATAGCTATTTTTCTAAGAAATCAGGCATTATATTGTTTCAAATTTAATCAGATATTTTGAAAAAGGAAGAAATTCACAATTATTGCTTCATTTGAAAGGCGTAATTACCAGCGGCAGTATTTAAACAAGTATTCTCACTTACCTGTGTCAGGCACTTAGAATTTAACCGGCGAATTCTTATTAAAACTCAAAGTAATTCAATTCTGATAAATTATACTTGTTTTGGTTGATAAAATGCTGAAAGTTTATGATGGGATATATACCGTGTGATTGAACAAGTATACTTAACTTCACGTTTGATATTAAAAAAATATGGAAGAAAAAGTGCCTGATAGCTGGAAAAAATTCCTTGCAGGTTACCCCTGGTTCGGATGCAAAGATTGTTACGGAATCGCGGCATATTCTGAGTTTATGCCTCCCCCACGGTTAGGATATAAACCATACGGTAAACCAGATGATCGTTTTCTACGGGATGATGACCTGTACGGATGGAGAATTTCAGAAATGGAAGAGGAATATGAACTGAAACCTGGAATTGAACACATTGGCCACCAGATAATGAGTAATATCATTAAACTTGGAAAAGGACTTCAGGAACATGCCATTAGCGGCCATGGCAGGGAGAATCTATCGGATAATCCATATTGGCCTGATGAACTGGCATCACACGCGGGAAGTTTGTTCCATGAGAGATTTATAACATTACTGCCTCTGATGCTTTCCCGTACACAGGATGATAAGGGAAGAGTAATTTGGACTTTCTTCGGGAACAGTATTCATGAGCCAGAACAGGTTTTCTGGAAAAGTTTTTTTACCGCTCCCGAAAAAGAAATACCTGAGATACAATCAATATCTTTTTTTACCAGTCTGTTATCTGAAGCATATGGAGAAAAACTGACTGATGTAAATTCCCTTTATAATGCGGGATTCAGGATTTTGACTTCTGAAGGATCTTTGCTTCCAGCCTGGACCGCGAGATTTATTGTAAAAGATGATTCTTCATTCACAAATGTAAAATATCTATTGACATTCAGGGCTTTCAGCTTATTGCCGGAAATTGTCAGGAAAAATTATCTCTCCGGAGTTTTATCTCTGGTTCCATTTCCCGGAAGCCTGGTTTTTTGGGGAATGCTGGGTTATTTGCGTTTAAAAAAAGAGCTTCCTTCCATGGCCCAGATTCCTTTGTTGAACCTTGTTGCACGGAACAGGGGAATTGGTGGCATGAAGGTAACTCAATCGGGATGGATTCATGAGCCTCATCCCGGTATTAAGAACCTGGTAATGAATGAGAATCTCATTCATGATACTTATCATCGAACTAACCGCTGGCAGAAACTGCACAGATACCAGGATGAGCTCAACGAGATAGGACATAAGATGAAGCTGATTAAGGCCCTGTTTAGTACAGAACCTGATGCTATGGGTTTGTATGATAAGCCATTAGCCTGCAACAGCCAGCTTTGGAACAATAAATTCGAACTTCTGCTGAATGGACCCGAAGCCGGAAAGAAAAAAATAATGGAGGTTGAGAAGACAATCTTAAAAGGGGGTCTTTTTGGTTACAGATTCTTTTATCCTCCCATGTGTGTAGGGGAGAATGATATATATCTGCACAGACCGCTTGTGGCGTTCGTAGCGAAAGAAAGTGATACAGTTGAGATTAGGCCTGAATCGCTTTATGGATATATAACCGGATATCACAAAAGTGATAAGGAAATGTCAGATCCGGTTGAACTCTGGCCCAGGATGCTGAAGCGTGAACAGTACCTTTCTGCACTTCATGATTTCAACCCGGTTTATGATCATTATGCTCATCAGACTTCATTTAATATTATCTCATTGTTTGAGAGCTGGGAAATGCAAAAAAGGAATCTCCTTAAAAGATCGTTTGCACAAAACCTTTTAAATATAGCAAAACATAAAACTCTTGAACAGTGGTTGGACGATCTGCATGCACATGTTAACCTGACAGGAAATGCTGGTATGGTACAGAATGCACTGGGAAAAATCATCGAAGAGCATTATGATACAGAACTTCCTGAACCACTTACTTTTACGGAAACATCTACACGTAATTTTGAGGTGAACTGGTGGAATGATATAAAATTTCTGGCCCAGGGCGAATTCATCTACAAGGATAATGCAGATATAATGCATGATGATATGACGCTTGCATTCGTACAGAAGAAGCGACGTGATCTTGAAAAGCTGGGCGAATATCTTATTGGAAGGTATCATAAAGTGATATCGGATAGCGGTATGGAGGGTCAGGCAACGGTTGGTGAACTGGCATTTAAATGGGACACGTTGTTTGATTTTAACCAGTATGGGGGTTGGCTTGGAAATCAGAAAGGCAAAATTCATGAACGTAACTTACTCGTTATAATACCGGGAAAGAACAGGAAACAGGCAGTTGTTATGGGAGATCACTACGATACTGCCTATATGGAAGATATTTATGAGAAAGCCCGTGGTGGCTCAGGAGCCAGACTGTCAGCAAAGGGGGCCGATGATAATTATTCTGCAAGTTCAACACTCTTGCAGGCGGCTCCAATCTTTTTAAAAATGTCGAGAGAGGGAAAACTGGAACGTGATATCTGGCTTATCCATCTGACAGGGGAAGAATTTCCCTCTGACTGTATGGGTGCCCGTAATTTCTGCAAATCACTGATAGAAAAAAACCTGATTCTGAAGGTTGATAAAAATACCGGTGCAAATCTTTCGGAAACAGAAATTGTCGGACTTTATGTGATGGACATGATTGGACATAACCGCGATAATGACCAGGATATTTTCCAGATATCACCAGGAAAAAGTTCGGAATCATTGTTTCTGGCATATCAGGCACATCTTGCAAATATGATCTGGAATGAATGTGCACACAGATGGAACAGGCAGCCTGAAAGATTAAATTTGGCGCGTGGTAAAAGGATCAATGCGATGCAGGAAATCCCTGATATCGCAAAGCATTTATCTTTGAAAGGAGAGGTACGCACACAGTTCAATCCGCATAGTTCGCTTTTCAATACCGATGGCCAGATATTCTCTGATACTGGTGTCCCTGTAGTGCTTTTCATGGAAAATTATGATATCAGCAGGACCGGATATCACGATACCAAGGATACCCTTGAGAACATAGACCTGGATTACGGAGCTGCTTTTGCAGCTATTGCTATTGAGACTGTTGCAAGGGTTGCATCATTGAAGGAAATCGGGTTCTGAGTAGTGTTTTTTAAATTTCCGGACAGATTAAAAAAAGAGTCATTATATGTTTTTCTTACCCTCTTCCCAACCTTCCCCCACAGGGGAAGGTGACCATTTCCCCCTTGGGGGAAATAAGAAAGGGGGTAATAGTACGTGAAGTGAAAGAAACATCTATATAACTAATATTCTTGTGAATAAACTTTTAATTAAACTTAAATATCATGAATATTACATTCAGAACTATTCCCGAAAAGAATGATATACAAAGAGTCATGGAAATTGTCGAATCGACGAAATTCTTCTATGATCATGAGATCGAAATCGCTGCCGAACTGGTCGCAGAAAGGCTGAGTCATGGGGAATCAACAGGGTATTATTTTGTGTTTGCTGAAGTTGATGGCGTCACTGCAGCCTATGCCTGCTTTGGACCTATTATCATGTCGAAAACATGTTTTGATCTTTACTGGATAGCCACTCATAACGACTTCCGCGGGAAAGGTATCGGAAAAAAACTGATCGAAGAGACCAGTAATCAGGCCAGGAAAATGGGATGCAAGATCCTTATTGCTGAAACGTCGGGACTGGATCATTATACACCAACCAGAGCTTTTTATATCAATAATAGTTTTATACTGGAAGCCACATTGAAAGACTTCTATACTGAAGGCGACGATAAGCTGTTTTATACCAAGCGTATAGGTTAATTATTCTATAGATCTCCACATAATAGCGTAAAAAAAATGTATTACTCAGTGCAACTCTGTGCATCCTCAGATTAACTCTGTGTCAGTTCTTATTTTTTCGGGACACAGAGATCACAGAGAAGCACAGAGAGTCACGGAGAAATTCAAATCCATTAATTTACTATATCAACCTTTACAGCAGCGTTTTTCAGCCCTCTTGATTCAGCTTTTACAGCAAAGGAACCTTTTGATCCTTTCTCAGCAGCAACAATCACAAGACATAATCCATTATAAGCTTTCTTTGATTTAGCCTGAAATGACTCATGGCTGGTAGCGTCGCCGTTATCAGTTGCAACAATTCTTCCGGGTCCATCTATGCTGAAATTGAGCTGGTTATTGCTTTTCGGAACAAGAAGTTTATTTTTGTCCTCAATTCTTACTGTAACATAAACCAGATCATAGCCGTCAGGTCGAACTGCCGGTCGATCGGCAGACATTGATAGCCCAGATGCATTATCAGTAGTCTTTACAATATCCTCAGCCCATTTATTCCCATTTTTATAAGCAATCACCTTAAGTTCACCGGATTGATATACAACTTCATCCCATTTAAGCCTGTATTCAAATTCACCTTTTTTCTTACGTCCGAGCGATTTGCCATTCAGGAATAGCTCAGCTTCGTCACCTGATGTATAAACATAAACAGGAGTGACCAGACCTTTTCTTTCTGGCCAGTTCCAGTGAGGAAGAATA
>PMIJ01000084.1 GCA_003157015.1 Bacteroidales bacterium | reverse complement strand
AAATCTGAGGATAAATGAGATTGGTATAAAAAGAGCACTTGGATCGACAGGAAAAGGAATTAAAAGACAGCTGATCAGTGAAAATCTAGTTTTAGCGGCATCCGGACTAGCGATAGTAATCATTATTATGGTTCAGACTCCATTACAAATAGGTTATGGTAAAATAGAACCGGGAGTGCTGTTCATATCTATTTGGACAAGTATTGCAACAATGATAATCCTTGTTCTTCTCAGCACGTGGATACCTGCATCGATCGCTTCAAAAATACGTCCGGCTATTGCATTGAAAACGGAATAGTTTAGTAATTTCGTCAGCAATGATAATGTCGCACCGTATATTGGTTTGTGATGATGACGATGCTGTAAGAAGTTCGCTTGGCTTCCTGCTTACTAAAACCGGTTATACGCCTAATTTTGCTTCCAGACCGGAAGATATAATTAAGTATATCAATGAAACTGACTTCTCTCTTGTATTACTTGATATGAACTTCTCCGTTTCTATCAATGGCGATGAGGGAATAGAAATATTAAGAAAAATTAAACTGCTGAAGCCTGCGATTCCTGTAATTCTTATGACCGCATGGGCTTCTGTAGAACTCGCAGTGAGGGGGATTAAACTTGGTGCATCCGATTTCGTAACCAAGCCATGGAACAACATCCAGCTATTAAAGATTATTGAAACATCCATAACATTATCAACAAATAGCAAGAAGGATTCAGATTTTATTAAAAGAGAGAAACCGGCTGAATTTCAGGCCATAATAGGAGAGGATCCAAAACTTATTGAGATCCTGACTATTATAAAAAGAGTTGCACCCACACATGCCCCGGTCTTAATTACCGGTGAGAGCGGGACCGGAAAAGAACTTATTGCTTCGGCTATTCATCAATATAGCCAGAGAAAATCACAGCCCTTTGTTAAGGTAAACCTGGGAGGAATCCCTGCAAGCCTTTTCGAGTCAGAGATGTTTGGTTACAGGAAAGGAGCATTTACTGATGCAAAGACAGACCATACCGGCAGGTTTGAAAAAGCAAATAAAGGGACCATTTTTTTGGATGAAATCGGCGATCTGAATTTCACTTCCCAGGTCAAGTTGTTAAGAGTGCTCCAGGATCAGACTTTTGAACGGCTGGGTGATCCCAACAGCATAACAGTTGATGTGAGAGTATTATCAGCAACAAACCATAACCTTTACTCGCTGGTGAACAAGGGTGTATTCCGCGAGGATCTTTTATACCGTATTAATCTCATACAGATTGAGGTTCCCCCGCTACGTCAAAGGATAAATGATATTCCTCTTCTTGCAGGTTATTTCATCGGTCAGGCAGCTAAAACCTATTCATTGCCTGTAAAACTTATATCGGGAGAAGCAAACGAATGGCTCTGCGAACAATCCTGGCCCGGAAATGTGAGAGAACTAAAAAATATAATGGAAAGAACTCTACTGCTGTCGTCAGATAACCGGATAAAGGAAGAGGATTTTATTGTGGCTCAGAATACAGGGCGCAGTCCTGATCAGGCAAAATTCGGATCAGCAGGAACTCTTGACGAAATGGAAAAACAGATGATTATCAATACAATTGAAGAATGTGACGGTAATCTTTCAAGATCATCGGAAAAACTGGGCATAAGCAGGGCTACTTTATACCGGAAAATGGAAAAACACGGAATACAGACAGAGAAAAATGAGTAAAAGAAGGACATTGATATGGCTGACACTGATCTTTTCTCTATTCCTGGCGCTTGCTGTCTATACATTTCATAAGAACAGTCCTGTTCTGTTAATCAGCTCCGAAATCGCAATACCATTTTTATTTGCTGTTACTATATGGATTCTGATTAAATCCCTTAAGCCTATCAGTACCATTGGAAGAAGTCTTAATCTTTTGAAAGAGGGGGATTTTAATATAACCATGATGAAAACCGGGAATAACGATGTCGACAATATTATTGAAGTATATAATTCCATGATTAACCGACTGAGGGAAGAACGATTAACGGTAAGAGAGAAAAATCATTTTCTTGACCTGTTAATAGAATCTTCTCCATTGGGAATTGTCATGCTTGATCTCGACGACAGGATAATGGATATAAATAAATCTGCATTCCGATGTCTCGGTATTCACCTGAGCGATTATAAGGGAAAGTATCTGAACGAACTCGAAAGCAGTCTTGCTCCTGAATTAGAGAAAATCAATTATGAGGAAAAACAGATGATGGTCCTTGCTGATGCAAAGAAATACCTTTGCCGGAAATTATATTTCATGGATCATGGCTTTAAACACCCTTTCTATCTGATTGAAGAGTTCACCGAAGAGATCCGTAAAGCGGAAAGGGATGCCTACGGCATGCTCATCAGAATGATGGCTCATGAAGTTAACAATACCATTGGTTCAGTGAATTCAATAATGTCAAGTGTTCAGTCAAATTCTGAATCATTTATAGATTCCGACAGAGATGATATTACAAAGATGCTGGGTATTGCTATTCAACGTAACTATCAGATGAACAGATTTATGCAGAATTTTTCTAATGTTGTTAAGCTTCCCCTTCCCGAAAAAGAGAAGATGGATCTTAATGAATCACTGAGGGTCGTGATCGATTCTTACAGCTCAGTACTTAAAGAAAAGAACATAAATGTTGAAGTAAACTTTGATATCTCTTCACCCGTAATTCATGCTGACAGAAGTCAGATGGAGCAGATCTTTTCAAACATCATCAAGAATTCAGCTGAAGCGATTGGGACAGATGGAGAAATACAAGTCTCGACACAAATAAAACCTGTGAGTATTCATTTCGAAGACAATGGTGCAGGTCTTTCAAAAGAGATATCAGAAAAAATCTTCACGCCATTCTTTTCAACAAAACCAGGAGGACAGGGGATAGGATTAACACTCGTTCAGGAGATACTGATAAATCATGAGTTTTCATTCAGTTTCAGGAACAGAAAGACCACCGGCACAGAGTTTATAATTATTTGCAGCAATCATTACTGAAAAAATGCAACTTCAACAATCTTTTTGAATTATTGATGTCAAAATATTTTGATTCAGAATGGACGAAAATGATCTGTTAAACAGAATCAGAAAAAATCCTGAAAGCTTTTCGGAGCTTTTCAAATTATACTACCGGCCCATTTTTGGATACATACTTCGCAGGACGGGCAATTTTGACGATACAGCCGATATTGCAGCGGAAACTTTTCTTAAAGCTTTTCAGCATGTTCACAAGTTTAAATACTCAGGTATTTCTGTAAAAGTGTGGCTGTACCGGATTGCCACAAATGAGGTAAATCTCTATTTCAGACACAAACAAAAGCAAAACTCTGTATTTGACAGGCTAAATATTAAAGACATGAATATCTTCAATAATTACATGGAGGAGGATAGGAATGGTATAGAAACAGAGCTTCAAAAACATAATCAATTTGTTGCCGTGCTTAAGGAATTAAAGACACTGCCAGTTAAATATCAGGAAGTAATAGCTTTAAGATATTTCGAAGGAAAAACTAACAAAGAAATTGCGGAGATTCTGAATTTAAATGAAGTAACACTAAAATCCCTTCTATCGAGAGGACTGGAAAAACTCCGGATGAAGTGCAACCAAAGTTAACTTTTAACATTATTGGAAATGGAAAAGGAAAATTTCGAAAAAAAACTTGAAAAAATGACAAAGCCTGAAATGCCTCAGTTAAAGCACGAAGATATGCTGGCCGATGCCATCATAAACGCGAAGGACCAGTCTGTTGTAAGCTGGTGGTGGTTAAGTGTTCCGCTTTTTATAATTATGATGCTTTTAATGAGAAGTTTTTATATGCCAGGGACATCACTGATTTCAAATATCCATGAGCTGGCAGGAAAGCAGAAGTATATGTCTCTTATTTTCTTTCTGGTTTCTCCTATTGTTTTGATCGTAGTAAATCTTCTAAGCATTAGACGAATCTACTATCTCTCTGGGAACCCAAAACCAGTAAACTTCCTTGAAACCGTTTGGTTTAATGTTCTCATAATTCTTTTATCTTTTCTGATATTAATTATTTACTCATTATAAAACTCATCAAAATGAAATTTCCCTGGTTTAAACGAATTGGAATATTTTTTATACCAGCATCTGTAGCCGGCTGGATAATATTATTGGCTGGAATTATCTTTGCAGTTTTTAGTTTCCTGGATATTGACGGCAGATCGCATTCAGTCAGCGACACCATGATTAATTTTGTTTTCATGCTTCTGATCATCGGAGCGGTCTACTCAGTTATTGCTTATTTGACGAGCCGGGTAACTAACAAATAAAATTGATACAATTCTCAAAAGCAATCTAATCCTCCTGCCGATATTTTACCCCTAAATCCCCCAGGGGGGACTTTGAAATCCATTTCATTCATTTGCCCCCCTTGGGGGGATGGGGGGTGGAAGTTGGAATAGGTCAGTTGTTATAATGCAAACCAATATGAAAACTTCACCAGAAAAATATTATGAGGTGTTACGCTGTAAAGTTTCTTTATATCATTCCCATATGAAAACAAACCATTAGTATCGGTGCTCGTTATCCCTTGTGACCAGACAAGGTATATTGTAGACCCTGGCAAATACTCCCATCTTACCACAAGGTTTGACCGGAACTGTCTGAAATTGAAATCAGGATTTCCAAATGAGTAGGTTCCTCCATCATTAACATTGTAAGTGTTGGTCAAAGGATCTAAGATCAGTTCGGAAGGATTATATTCATAAAATCTTTGTCTGAATGTATTTGCATCCGGCTGGGTGATTTTCTTATATGCAGAATACTTTCCGGCTGAAACAAACGGTTGTCCATAATATTCTATGCTCAATTCGGGATTAATTGTATAGTTCATTCTGAAAGTAATACCCAGAGTCTTCTGATTTAGTGCGCCAAAAAGATACAACGGATTCTGACTGGTACCTGTGGTACTGACATACTGCAATTCAGTTTTTTGAATGCTATAGTCAGGTTCAAGGGAAATTGAGATCGAATTTGCAGGCCTGATATAAACTCCGCCAAAGTACTCCTGATTTCTGAAACTGTTTACATCACCTGATCCCTGAGAAATTCCGCTGGCGAAAGAAAGTTTTTTCGACTGATCTGTAGTAAGATACAAGCTATAGCTCTGGTTTCCAGGTGTAATAATCGAAGGGCCACCCCACAGCAAAGTTGTAGAGATATTCTGGCTCTCTCTGTTAAATTGCCCATTGAGTCTCCATTTGTTTTTGAACTGGGCATTAAAATTTGTATTATAGTTTCTTGACAAAAGCTGGCCGCCGTAGTTAAAGTACATCCAGTAATTTGTATTAAAATATAAATAGTTGAGTATCCAGAATGGATTCCGAAGATAGTAACCCATCCAGTTGCCCTGGTAAATGACATCTGAGGATCTCATGTAGCCAATATCGTTGAACTCAAGGCCAGGTGATCGTACAATAACACATGTCTCAAACTGCAATCTTTTTTTACTTGTTTTTCCGAATTTCACCGTCCCTCCGTATCCTGATAGTGAGGTTAGAGATGAATCAACACCAAGATATTTTGCATCTGGCCTCTGATAATAGTGCGCTGATGATGTTTGTGTTTCAATAATTGACGTGGTGGACCCTTTGACATCACTGAATTCGGCATTCCCGGCTATATACCAGGTTCTGTCTTTCCAATTATGCTGGAAGTCTATTCCGGCCGTATAGGCTGCTGAATGCAGGAAGTCGAGATTGGTTGATTTTATATCTCTGTTCACTGATGTAAAAATGGCGCCCAGAATGGTTTGCCCTTTATTGATATCCTGCTGAATTCTTCCTACAAAATAATTTGTGAGAGGCTCCACAGTCACTTTTCTCCTTATCCCTGCACTGTCTATCAATGCATCTTCCCTTGATGTCAGACTCTCGAGAATACCCACTGACAGACCTTTCTTCGTTTTTCCTGATAACTTCATAGCACCAAGAATTGTTGTCGATTCAGGCATTTTGACGTGGACGCTGTCTCCAACTGAAGGAGAATACTGGGGATATCTTCCTATTCTCCTGGAGTAAAACAGATTGTCGGAATACATATTATGAATTACTATTGTCTGATCTGGCATAAACTGATAAATGTTTTGACCTTCAATAAAAAAGGGACGTTTTTCAGAAAAGTATGATTCAAACGCTGTAAGATTAACCACTGAGGGATCGGCTTCAACCTGGCCAAAATCGGGATTTATAGTGAAATCAAGTGTGAAATTATTAGAGAGGCCTATCTTTCCGTCCAGCCCTGCTGAGATCTTTGATAATTTTCCTGTGTTAAATGGATCACCCTGAATTTTTTGAAATTTTTCCGTACGTGCGACTGTATAGGGCATTAATTCGATCTGGTGTTTAGTTTTTACATTATTTATCCCCTGAAGTTCACCAAATAAATGAATTACACCGGGAGAACCTTTTGGAATATATTGCCATTGAGACCGTTCCTGCGAACGATAAATAGCTCGTGTAACCTGAAGCCCCCATATCTGTTCACTGTTCTTATTGAAGCGGAGCTGACTTAAAGGAATTTTCATTTCGGCACACCAGCCTTCATCGTCAACAGATGTTTTCATATACCAGATCGGGTCCCAGCTGTCATCTTCGTTATTCCCATCATCTGACATTGCTCCATCACTTTTCGCACCTGAAGCTGAAGCAGAGAACAGATAATCTGTCTGTTTATCAAAGTGGCTGTCGAATTCCACAAATATCATATCTCCGCTGAAATTATCCCTTCGCGACATAATCTTACTGATCTTGTCAGGTTCAGTATCATAACAACGGACAAACATATAGAGATTATCATTGTCGTATAGAATTTTAAAAGCTGTCTGCTGAGAGGGAGGTTTATTCTCAACTGGCTGCGATTGGATAAAATCTGTTGTCCATTCAACAGCCTTCCAGCAATCATCATTCATGAGACCATCAATCACAGGAGCTGTTTTTGTAAATGCCGTATGATAAATTCTCTTCACTATAGTCGAATCTGTTGAATGACCATAGCTGCCGGCAAACAGAAAAACAAATATCTGACTGAGAATAATTTTATTAAATATATTAACTTTCATAAAGTAAGATCTGTTAGAGATAAATTCAATTATGTTACCCGGTCACAAGTCTGATAACGCTTCGCGGGTTGAAGGGTTACATATTACCTTAAAAAGACTTCAAAAAAAATGAAATGATGCCTGCCTGCAATACAATTTAAAGTGTGAAAAAACTTTTTCAAACATTACACAGTAACTCAGCAATACCCGCAAAGGATGTCACATACTCTTATTCGTATTTAAGACTTTTTGCCGGATTTGTTCTTATCGCAGTAACAAGTTGATAGCTAATTGCCAGACCGGTCACTACAATGGACAGAAAAAGTGCCAGAACAAATATCCCTGGTGAAAGCTGAATGTGAAATGCAAAATCAGACAGGTATTTTTGCAACATGAATATTGAGAGAGGAACGGAAATCAGAGAGGCAATAAGCAAAAGTTGTACAAACTCACTCGAAATAAGGCTGAATATTGATCTGCCCGATGCACCCAGAACCTTTCTCAGTCCTAATTCACGCCGCCTTTGCTCTACAGTATAAGTAGCCAGACCAAAAAGTCCTATACATGCGATCAGAATAGCAAGTACTGAGAAGTACTTCAACAGGGTGCCTGTACGTTCCTCAACCCTGTACATTTTATCTATTTCCTAATCGAGGAACTTGTAATCGAAAGGATAAAGAGGCATAACCTTTTGCCAGGTTTTCTCAAGACTAGCTATTGTTTCATGCATATTACCCGGCTTAACCCTGAAATAGATGAAATTAAGGTATTTGGAAGGCCATATCCACACAGCAAGCGGTTCTATTTTAGATCGCAGAGACTGATAACTGAAATCCTTCATTACTCCTACAATCTGACCCCGGGTAGTTCCGAATTTAAGTTGTTTTCCCACTGCGTTATCTGTCCCCATTAATTTTTCAAGTTGCTCATTGATCATGAATGTACCCGACGAATCGTGCGGAATATCTATTGAATAAGCCTTTGAAAAAGTTCTGCCCGCCTTGAGCTTTAAACCCATGGCCTCAGCATAATCAAAATCCACCCCGGCCATACTTACCAAAGAATGTTCATCTGGCGATTTTCCTTCCCATGATATGTTATCAGCATTGCTGCCGATATTTTGCGGGGGATTTGTACATGCTGAAACTGTTATCACAGAGGGATTTTTTAAGAACTCCTGCTTAATGACAGAATAATTATCTATCATATTTTCTTTCATCTGCAGGTATATAAGGTTCTCTTTGTCATACCCCAATGATTTGCCCTGCATATATTTCAGCTGGCGATAAGTAACCAGAGTAAACAGAATAAGAACAATACTGATAATGAACTGTACAACTACTGTTATCTTACGGAAATAGACTCCAGCTGTTCCACCTGTCATGCCCGATTTCAGAACATTTATCGGCATAAAGGAAGAGAGGATGAATGCAGGATAGCTGCCTGCAATCAGAGAAGTAATAATTGTGATAATCAGAGCACTCATAATAAATACAGGTGCTATCAGGTCACTTTCCCTGAATGTTTTCCCGGTAAGGATATCGAAAGGTCCCAGAAGTGCAGCGACAAGCGCAATTGCCAGTAACATCCCGGTAAGAGCATGAAGCGAACTTTCTCCCAGAAACTGAAAAACCAGATCTCTCCTGAAGGCACCGTTTAGTTTCCGCAAACCTGTCTCTTTTGCCCTTGAAGCTGATCGTGCCGTGCTGAGATTCATGAAATTAATACAGGCAATGATCAGCACAAGAATTGCTATCGATGAAAAGATCCATATATTAACTATAGCCCCTGGAGGATGTCCGAAACCCCAGTATTCGTGAAGATGGATCTTAAGGAAAGGAAAGAGCATAAACTTTGTGCTGCCTTGAGTAATATGATCTTTAACTACCTTGTTAATCTTAGTCTTTATCACTTCCGGATCAGTTCCTTTACCACTCAAAATATAAGTGGCTATCGAATTATTCGACCAGTTATCAGAATACCAGCTTGATTTCTTCATATAACTGAAAGGAATGAGGAAGTCAGCTTCTATTGAACTATTGGTGGGGATCTTCTTCATAATTCCTGATACCTGAAATACTTCAGAATTATTAATTTCGATACTCTTCCCCAGGGCATCTTCATTTCCAAAATACTTTCTGGCCATTTCATCGCTGATCACAATCGACTGCGGATCTCTGAGAACAGATCGGACATCTCCTTCCAGAAGAGGGAAGGTGAACATTCTGAAGAAAGATGAATCAGCTGCAACAACTTTATCTTCATAAAAAATCTTATCATTTCTTCGGAAAAGAAGACTTCCGGTGCTGGTCATTCTGCAGCTGTTCTCAATTTCCGGAATGCTCTCTTTCCAGACTGGTCCCGATGGCCATGGCGTCACATTAACATGATAAAGTCCTTTTGAGTATGGCTGATCTTCTTCAACTCTGAATAAACGATCTCCAAGCTTATTGAAATGATCGTAGTTGAGTTCATCCGATACCCATAGAAAAATAAACATACTTCCGGCAAGTCCGATAGCTAATCCGAATATTGTTATAAATGAGATGAGCCTGTGACGTAAAATGTTACGTAATGCTATCTGAATATTGAACTTCTTCATGCCTGTCAGTTTATAAAGTAATCTTTATAAAAATTTTACTACCTGAAATAGATATCACCGCTTATTGTTTCGAGCTTTACAGGATCTCCACCATTGTTTAGTTTTTCATTTATTTTTAAAGGGATTCCTGTATGAGCTTTACTAAGAGCAAGTTCATGATTAGAATACATTCTTCCTGAAATTGTGGAAAAATCTATGTCTGCATTTTTACTCGCCGGTTCTGTAAGGTCGATATAACCGCTGATAGATTTTACATTCATCTCAGTGGTCCGACCGGATATTGTTACATTAGCATTGATTGTCTCCACCGAAAATTTAGTTTTTTCCGGGACATATATCTGCCAGAAAATGTCAGTTTCGTCACAGCAGTTCTTTTTTCTCTTGAAATAGTTATCCTTAAAATTTGCCTTGACAAGTATTGTATTCCCTGAATCCTCAAATGAAGTTATATATGCCTCATTATCTTTATTTTCATTTACATTAACTGAAGCTTTTATATAGACTTCATTTTTATTCCAGGTTTGAATATTTATTGAATCGGCAATCTGAATTTTCAGGCAGACTGTTTCTTTTCCCGAAAAATCCAGATGTTTTTCAATAATCTGCTGAGCCCGGGATGTGGCAAAACACATCCATAAAACAACCAAAATTGTTGCTGTTTTCATTGAAATAAATATTTTAAAATTTAGACTATTTGAGAGACGCTAAGAAATTTCGGATTTTCGATTGCGGATTTTAGAACTGACAGGACGTCATTCAATCCGCAACCGAGCCGAAGGCGAACTCGGAGCGGCCAATCGTCAATCCGAACCGAGCAAAACGATCTCGGCGAAGCCAATTCCGTGAATTTTTAGTTCCCCTTCCTCAGATATATGTTTCCACTTACTGTCCCGATGTTAAATTTAAAGCCACCTCCATTGAGAGAATAATTCATGTCATTACCGCCGATCTTTTTCATATTCTTTCGAGTATCTGAAAAGTCGAAATCAGAATAGACTGCACCGGAAACTGTTCTTAATTCAAGGTCCGTTGCTGTTTTTACTGGCAATGTTATATCAATTTCTCCGCTTATTGAATTAACAGACGATGATTTGGCGGTATTAATGCTGCTATAGGTTACATCAATATTTCCGCTGATCGTTGATAGAACCAGAGGGCCTGTTACGTTGGCCAGCTTAATATCATGACAGGTCTTGATATCAATCTCATTCTTCAGGTTCTGAATAGAAATGTCTGTATTCCGCTCGCATCCGCTGGTAATTTCAACCGAAAGGTTTTCCGGGACTCTGAGTTTATATTCTCCGTCTCTTGTAAAGGGCAGAAGGCAGGTCACCGTAATCGTGTTATCAGTTTTCTCCACATCAAGACCAATTCCTGTATTATCAGTCCCTGCAGGAAATACAGGCTTTAACCCTTTGGCTTTTGCAGGGGGGGTGAGGTCTTCAGATGTTGAAGCAATTATGATGTCGGTTCCATTGTAACCTTCAATTGGCAGTGATCCGGAGAAGTCTTTCAGGATAAGTTTTCCATCTTTGGAATTTGTGGTAGGAATCTTGTATTCCTGTGCAGAGAGAATTCCTGCAGTAAGGAACATTAACAAAGCTATAAGGCTGATTTTCATTTTTTTCATAACATTTATTATTAAATAATTAACATTTTGCAATCAGGCAAACCCGGAATCTGCCACGATTTATTTTAAACTGAATTCAATTTTTTCTTATGTTCTCAGATAAGAACTCTTAAACTGTTTTCTGCCACAGCTCTTACCTCTTTTAATGTGCTTCTGTTTGCTATTATTTTTTGTATTGGCAGAAGTGCGCTTTTTACTTTTCGCTCAGCAAGTATATTTATGAGAGTCACCTGCAGTATTGGATCAGCCTGCAGAGAAAGAGACTTAACCAGTGAGTCGCATACTGCCTGCTGATCTGCAAATTTTGAGAGAGCATATGCAGCTGCCATCCGGACATTTACATTTTTGTCACTATTCAAAGTTTTAACAAGAACAGCAACTACATTTGGATCTGGCTTATCCAGTTGATCTGCATAGCTTACTGCCTGTATCCTGTCGCTCGATGATTCATCTTCCAGCATTGTGAACATGGCTGTCTTTTTGAGATCGTAAACCTCCGAACGCAATTGTTTTACTTCATTAGAGGTATTGGAATTATTTAGTTTGCCGTTTATAAGCATGCCAATGAATGTTCCGCCTATAAGTAAAGCAATACCTGCTGCAACTCTGTACTGACTGAGACTATACCAGGGAGCCTGTGCTTTTTTCATTAATAAACTCTTCCCTGATTCATTCTTTTTAATTTCATTGTGAAGCATATGATAAAAATTGATCCGCAGCGAATCATCAGGCTTCACCATTTCACCCTTTGAAATAAGATTAAAGACCTTTTGAATATCTTTTAAATCATCAATGCATCGTTCGCATGATTCAAGATGCTTTTCAATCTCATGACTTATGCTTTCTTCAAGATTTTTATCGAGATAATCGATCATTCTTAATTCAACTTCCTCACATTTCATAATTCTTCTCTTAAATCTGTTTAAAATATATACCTCTTAGTTGCCTGATTGCCCTGTACATGGCAACTTTAATTGCGGCAACCGATTGATTTGTAATAACAGAGATCTCCTCATATTTTAATCCCTGGTATCTGCTGAGTACAATCAATTCCTTCTGATCAGCACTAAGATCTGACATAGCTTTTTCAAGCCGGTCATAATCATCCTCGTGATAGCCATCCTGTACATCAGCTGGCTCTATTTCATACTTGCTGGTTTTCAGGAATAGCTCACCGGAACGTTTCTTTTCATTACAATAGTCGATATGAAGATTCCTGGCAATCTGAAATATCCATGATTTTACAGAATGATCACCTTTATAACTGTTCTTATACTTGATCATTCTGTAAAATAAATTCTGGGTAAGGTCCTGGCTTACATCCATATCAAATGTGAGCCTGAAGAAAAAATTATAGATCCTGAGATGATATCTTTCAAAAAGAACAGACATCTCAGAGAGATTACCATCCTTCACATTCTGCATCAATATTTCATCTGCTATATCAGCCACCTTAACTTTTTTTGGTCTTCTGCATTGATTACCTGTAAAGGTACAAATGGTTACACCCAAAAGCGAAATATTTTACAAAATGCAAAAAAAAAGGCCCATATGATATATGGACCATTTTAGGTTTTCTTTGTGTTACTCTCCCGCCATGCGGGACAAGTTGTGTAAGTTCTTAATTTTTAATTACACTGAGAACCACTGAGGTCACAGAGTTATTTCGTTTAAAGTT